>NZ_BAAAHH010000003.1:0-37122 GCF_039525175.1 Actinocorallia libanotica | reverse complement strand
CGCGCAGGACCGCTCCGCTTTCTTGTGTCCGCCCTCGGGCCGGAGTGGGTCAGAATACGGACTCGGCGAGGCTTATTGATGAGACATGTCCGTTAGGACACGATAGGAGCCCGCTGAAAGTCGTCTGGGGGAGTCGTGGGGTTCGGTATCCGCTACTTCGAGCTCGACCCCGATGCCGTACGGCAGCGCCTGCACGCCCTGGGCGCGCGGTGCCACCAGCCGCCGCACCGCGTCCGCAAGATCGCGCTCGCCGGGCAGCAGAGCGGCGTGTGGGCCGGGCTGCGCTCGGACGGCGAGCACCACGTGCTGGCGCTGATGCGGGGCGACCAGACCGCCCGTGAGGTGCGGGTCCAGGACTTCGAGGCGGCCTGGCAGATCCTGGAGGGCCTCGGCCTGGTCACCGGCGGCCGCCAGGAGAGCATCCAGGAGGTCTGGGACCTGCACGGCATCGAGTTCCGGCTGATCGAGGCGGCCGGGCTCGCCCCCTCCCTGGAGATCAACGGCCAGCAGGAGGAGCACGTGCGGTGGGCGGTGATCCAGCTGCGGCTGGATCCGTCCCGCGCCCGGATGTCCTCCGCCGTCTCCGGCCCGCAGGCGACCGTGACCTCCGGGCCGCAGCCCATGCCCCAGGTCCCGGCGCCCCAGCCTCCGGCGCAGCCGCAGGCGCTCCAGGGACCCCAGCCGCAGCCCCAGGCACCCCAGGCCCAGCCGCAGGCGTCTCCGGCCCCCGTCCCGCCCGGACCCGGCCATCCGCCGCCCCCCGGAGGCGGTCCGGCGGCCCGGCCGGAGGCGGCGCCGCGGCCCGACGCCGAACCGCAGGCGCTGGTCACCATGCCGATCCCGCCGCGCGAACCCGTCGCCGCGCCGGAGCCCGAACCCGAGCCCGATCCCGCGCTGCTGCGCCAGTTCGTCGTGGCCGAGACCGGCTGGATCAGCGAGGCCAGCGAGTGGGTGCCCGGCGAGCACTGGATCCACTGGGCCGTGGTGCTGGAGAACCCCAACACGCTCTACTGGTGCGAGTTCCCCACCGTCCAGATCACCGTGCGCGACGAGCAGGGCAGGCTGCTGGGCCAGCACGAGCAGGTGCTGACCGCGCTGCCTCCGGGCGCCCGCATCGGCTGGGCCAGCGCCCTGGAGATCACCGGCAACCGCCCGCACACCCTGGAGATCACCCCGCAGCCCGCGGACTGGTATCCCACCGAGTCCCGGCCCGAGGACTTCCCGCCCTTCGACTACCAGGCCGTGGAGTTCGAGATCCGGGACGCCGAGTGCGAGGTCTCCGGCGAGATCGTCAACCCCTACCCCCTGCACATCGAGGAGGTGGCGCTGGTCGCGCTGTTCCGCGACGCCCGGGGCGCCCTCGTCAGCGGGGAGATGGCCTTCGTGGAAGGGCTCCCGGCGCACGGCACCACCCCGTTCAAGGTCGAGGCGACCGTGCCCGCGCCCTACGGGCCGATCGCCTCGCTCGATCTGCTGGCCGTGCCCTGGTCGTCCGGCGACTCCAACCCCTGGGAGTCGGCCCTGCACCGGTGAGGGCCGGTCCTCAGTACCGCAGCACGGCCGCGACCCGGCCGTGCTCGGCCAGGCTGTCGTCGGGCACGAAGGTGATCTCCCCGTCGCCGCGCAGGACCGCCTCCACCAGGTCGTCCACCGCGTCTGTCACGTACTTGCCCTCCATGTCGTCCACCGGGCGCAGGCGGCCGTCCAGGGTGCGCGCGGGGGCGAAGTAGCCCTCCTCCACCAGGAGGTGGCCGACGCGGCCGTCCGGCGCCAGCTCCCAGCACTCCTCCAGGCCGGGGGCGAACCGGCGGGCCGAGCGCGCCCCGTCGATCTCCTCCAGCGCCTTGAGCTGGGCCCGGTGGTGCGCCTCCTCCAGGGCGGGTTCGACGGCGGTGGCGACCTCCGCGGGCGTGGCGGAGTCGAAGCTCCCCTCCACCGTGCCCACGACGGCGTCGGCGAGGGTGTTGTGCACCTCTTCCAGGAAGTTCGTGATGTGGCGCTGGACGCCGATGACGACGACGGGGCGAGGGTCGCGTTTGAGCGTCTCGGTGAGGTTGGTCTCCACCTGGCGCAGGAACTGCAGGCGCCGCTCGTCCCCGATGGTGAACTCGCGGGGCGCGGGCCTGCCCCGATCGTCGGGGTCGGGGACGGCGTCGGTGTAGATCACCGGGAACAGCGCGTTGTCCACCTCCTCCACGCGCCGGCTGTCGCCGTCGAACAGGCGGGTCCGCTTGGCCAGCGACAGCACCCAGTACCGCCGCGTCTTGTCCAGCATCGCGACGAGGTCGCGGGTGGCGAAGGTGTCGTCGACGACGACCCGCTCCTTGACGTTGACGTGCGGCAGGACGAAGGCGTGCGTCTCCCCTCCGTGGGCGGCCAGCAGCACCACGGCCTCGGCGGTGCGGTCGAAGTCCACCTGCTCGGCCGCCTTCTCCAGGTTGCGCATGAGCTCGTCGGCGGCCCTGCGCTCCAGCTCCAGTTCGCGCAGCCGGTGCCGGGCCTCGTCCAGGAGCACTTTCAGCCGCACCTGGTCCTCCCGGCGGCCGGGCAGGCGGCGGTGGGTCGGCATGACGACGGTGACGGCCGGGAACGGCCGAGGTTCATGCAGGTCGGCGAGCTGCGACGCGTCCACAGAAATCCCCCGATTTCTCCGATCACTACTTTCCTCAGGCTACTTAGCCATCATTTACCCCAAGCCTTCATTGATCGCTCATCGGGCAAAGGTTGGCCGTACCCAAGGCCCCCCGGGGGAGGGGGATCAGACGCGGTCGGCGGCGAGGATCCGCCAGTGGTGGGTGACGCTGGCGTGGAGGGTGCCCAGGTCCCGGCCCGCGTACGTCCAGCGCCCGCGCAGCCGCCAGGAGCAGCCCATCCCGTCCAGGAGCAGGACCTCCAGGGCGAAGGACGCGTCCTGGGCGCGCGGGACGCCGGAGCGGTCGACGCCGGCCGTGGTGACCAGCGGGTCGGATTCGCAGCGCACCGCCCGCAGCCGGGTTCCGGGATCCTGCCGCCGCAGCCCCAGCTCCAGGTCGCGGGCGAGCAGCGCCGAGTAGTCGCCGCCCAGCCAGCGCAGCCGGGGAAGGAGCTCCGGCGGGGGGAAACCGTACAGCTGGGGGCCGCCGGTCACATCACGGAACCGCACATCGAGGGTGGTCACCGACACCACTTCCCTGCTTCCGGCCCCGGAGGGGCCCACGGACGATCAATGTCCCCCGATGGTTCTGCGAATCAAAGGTCGCTCAGCGGATCACGCAAGCAGAACGCATGGCCTCCCAGGTGCCCAGCTTGACGCTTTCACCGCGTGAGAGAGACTCTGCCAAAGCTCTCTCCGCCGCGTCCAGACCCAACCAGTGCCGATATGTGACGATTTCCACACCGCGGGCGCGCAACAGCTCCGGAAGGTCGCCCGTGGGCCTCGGCCGGGAGCCCAGTTCCGCCATGAGCGTCTGGACGGTCTCGGCCGCGTCGGACTTGTTGGTGCCCACCACGCCGCTCGGACCGCGCTTGATCCAGCCCGCCGTGTACTCGCCCTCGGCGACCTTCCCCGCCTCGTTGCGGATGACCGAGGCGCGCTCGTCGAAGGGCACGCCCTGCAGCGGGACGCTGCGGTAGCCCACCGAGCGGATGACCATGCCCACCGGCAGCGTCTCGAACTCTCCGGTGCCGGTGACCCGCCCGTCCACCAGGGCGGTCCGCTCCAGGCGCAGGCCCTCCACCCGGTCGGCGCCCAGGATCTCCGCGGGCGCCAGCCAGAACCGCAGCTCGATGCTCCGGTCGGCGGGCTTGGGCTCGCCCGTCCAGGCGCGCATCGCCGCGACGTTGCCGCGCACGTGCCGGTCCTTCTCGGCCAGCTCGGCGCTGGCGGGGTCCAGCTCCATGTCCTCGGGGCGCACATGGATCGAGGCGTGGGGCAGCTCGCCGAGCTCCCTGGCCTCCTTGGTGGTGAACTTGGCCTGCGCGGGGCCGCGCCTGCCGATCAGGTGGACGCGCTTGATCCGGCTGCGGGACAGCGCCTCCATCACGTGGACGGGGATGTCGGTCTCGTGCAGCTCCTCGGTGGTCTTGGCGAGGATGCGCACCACGTCCACCGCCACGTTGCCGACCCCGATGACCGCGGCCTCCTCCACCGACAGGTCGAAGGAGTACCCGGCGGCGTCGGGATGGCCGCAGTACCAGTTGACGAAGTCGGTGGCGGCGATCGATCCGGGGAGGTCCTCCCCCGGCACGCCCAGCTTCCGGTCGACCATCGCTCCGGTGCTGTAGACCACCGCGTCGTAACAGGCGAGCAGATCCTCGCGGCTCATGTCCCTGCCCAGTTCCACTCCGCCGAAGAAGCGCACGCCCGGTGACTCCAGCACCCGCTGGAGATAGCGCGCGATCGCTTTGATCGACTTGTGGTCGGGGGCCACGCCGTAGCGCACGAGACCGTAGGGGGTGGGCAGACGGTCGAAGACGTCGACCTCCACCCCGTTCTTGACCAGGGCTTCGGCCGTGTACAGTCCGGCGGGGCCGGCACCGATCACGGCGACTTTAAAGTCCGTCACAGTGGGCATTGTGCCTGCAACCACCTGTCGCAGACCACTGTGGGCTAGATCACGGATCGGGAGCTCTTCTCGGACATCGCCAACTTGCTGTGCCGACGTCCGTACACCAGGTAGATCACCACGCCGATGAGCATCCATACGAAGAACCGAATCCAAGTCTCGACCGGAAGGTTGACCATCACGAACAGGCTGCCCAGGACCGCCAGGATCGGGATCACGGGGACGAAGGGCGTGCGGAACGCCCGGTGCAGGTCGGGGCGGGTCCTGCGCAGCACCACCACGCCGACCGAGACCAGCACGAAGGCGAAGAGCGTGCCGATGTTCACCAGCTCGGCCAGCGCCGAGAGCGGGATCAGGCCCGCCAGGACGGCGACGATCGTGCCCATGAGCATCGTCGCGCGGGCGGGGGTGCCGTACTTCGGGTGCACCCGCGCCAGCCCCCGCGGGAGCAGGCCGTCGCGGCTCATCGCAAAGAAGACGCGGCTCTGCCCGAGCAGCAGGATGAGCACCACCGTGGTCAGGCCGAAGATGGCGCCGACGCTGATGATCCCGGCGAAGACCGGGTGCCCCACGGCCTTGAAGGCGTCCGCCAGCGGGGCGGCCTCACTGAGCTCGCTGTAGTGCTGCATGCCGACCACGACCAGCGAGACCGCCACGTACAGCAGCGTGCAGGCGACCAGCGAGCCCAGGATGCCGATGGGCAGGTCGCGCTGCGGGCGCCGCGCCTCCTCCGCGGTGGTGGCCACCACGTCGAACCCGATGTAGGCGAAGAAGACGATGGCCACCGCGCCGAAGACGCCGAACCAGCCGAAGGCGACCGGCGTGACGCCGAAGAGCACCTGGATGAGCGGGGCGCGCACGCCCTCGACGGTCTCGGTGCTCTGCGCCGGCGGGATGAACGGCGTGTAGTTGGCGGCCTTCACGAAGAACAGGCCCGCGATGATGACCAGCGCGATCACCGCGAGCTTCACCATGACCATCAGCGCGTTGATCCGGGACGAGATCTTGACGCCGACGGTCAGGACCGCGGTCGCCGCCAGCACCACCGCCACGGCAGGGATGTTGAAGCGGGCGCCCTCCCCGGCCAGGGAGGGCGGCAGTTCGAGGCCGATACCGGCCAGCAGCGAGGCGAAGTACCCCGACCAGCCGACGGCCACCACCGCCGAGCCCAGCGCCATCTCCAGGATGAGGTCCCAGCCGATGATCCAGGCGACGAACTCGCCCATGGTGGCGTAGGAGAAGGTGTACGCCGAGCCCGCCACCGGGACGGTGGAGGCGAACTCGGCGTAGCACAGGGCGGCCAGGGCGCACACGACCCCCGCGCACGCGAACGACACCGCGACGGCGGGGCCCGCGTACTCGCGGGCGACCCTGCCGGTCAGCACGAAGATTCCCGTGCCGACGATGACGCCGACGCCGAAGACGACCAGGTCGAGCGCCGTCAGGTCCTTGCGGAGCCGGTGCCCCGACACCTCGGTCTCCCTGACGGAACTCTCGACCGACTTGGTACGGAACAGGCTGCCCACCCACACTCCTCGCCACGGTGCGCGTCAACGTCAACACACACCGTAACGGGTCGGTGTCAGGATGTGCGAGAGGGCGCCGTGTTCCGCTGGGTCGCCTTCGTGTACGTGGCGGCGAGTTCCCTGGCCAGGTCCTGGGGGGTGAGGCCGATCTCGGAGAGGATCTCGGCGCGCTTGGCGTGGTCGAGGAACTCCTGCGGGATGCCGAAGGTGCGCACCGGGACGTCGACCTCGGCGTCGCGCAGCAGGCGGGCCACGGCGTCGCCCACCGCGCCGGTGCGGCCGTTGTCCTCCACGACCGCCACCAGCCGGTGGCCCGCGGCGGCCTCGGCCAGCGCCGGGTCCAGCGGCTTGACGAACAGCGGGTCGACCACGGTCACCGCGATGCCCTCGCCGTCCAGGCGCTCGGCGACGTCCACCGCGGTGGGCACCATCGAGCCCGCCGCCACCAGCAGGACGTCCGCGCGCTCGCCCTGGACGATGACGTCCATGGAGCCCAGCTTGCCGACGGCGGGGATGTCGTCGCAGACCATGCCCTTGGGGAAGCGGATCGCCGACGGGGCGTCGGGGATGTCCAGGCAGGCGCGCAGCAGGGAGCGCAGGCGCTCGCCGTCGCGCGGGACGCCGATGTGCATGCCGGGGATCATCTGGAGGATCGACAGGTCCCACATGCCGTTGTGGGAGGCGCCGTCGTCGCCGGTGACGCCCGCCCGGTCCAGCACGAAGGTCACGCCCTGCTTGTGCAGCGCGATGTCCATGAGCACCTGGTCGAAGGCGCGGTTGAGGAAGGTCGCGTAGATCGCCACCACCGGGTGCAGGCCGCCCAGGGCCAGGCCGGCCGCGGAGGTGGCGGCGTGCTGCTCGGCGATGCCCACGTCGAAGATGCGGTCGGGGTAGGCGTCGGCGAAGGCCGCCAGGCCCACCGGGTGCAGCATCGCGGCGGTGATGCCCACGACGTCCTGGCGCTCGGCGCCGATCTCGACCATCTCGCTGGAGAAGACCTTGGTCCAGCTGGTGCCGCCGCTGGGCTTGCCCTTGCCGGTCGCCGGGTCGAACGCCCCGCCGCCGTGCATGTGGTCCTCGATGTTGGCCAGCGCCGGGCCGTAGCCCTGGCCCTTGACGGTGATGGCGTGCACGATCACCGGGCCGCCGAAGTCGCGCGCCTTGCGCAGGGCGCGCTCCAGCGCCTGCTCGTCGTGCCCGTCGATGGGGCCGATGTACTTCAGGCCCAGGTCCTCGAACATGGCCTGCGGCTGCAGGATGTCCTTGAGGCCCTTCTTGAGGCCGTGCAGCGCCTCGTAGGCGATCTCGCCGGCGACGGGTACCCTGGGCACCGTCTTCTTCACCAGGTCCAGCGCCTTCTCGTAGCCCTGGGTGACGCGCAGGTCGGCCAGGTGGCTGGCCAGGCCGCCGATCGTCGGGGAGTAGGAGCGCCCGTTGTCGTTGACCACGATGATCACGGGCCGGTCCCGGCCCGCGGCGATGTTGTTCAGCGCCTCCCAGCACATGCCGCCGGTCAGCGCGCCGTCGCCGACGACCGCGACCGCGCACCGGTCGGTCTCGCCGCGCAGCTGGAACGCCTTGGCCAGGCCGTCGGCGTAGGACAGGGCGGTGGAGGCGTGGGAGTTCTCGATGATGTCGTGCTCGGACTCGGCCTGGCAGGGGTAGCCCGAGACGCCGCCCTTCTGGCGCAGGCCGCCGAAGTCCTGGCGGCCGGTGAGCATCTTGTGCACGTACGCCTGGTGGCCGGTGTCGAAGAGGATCCGGTCGTTGGGGGAGTCGAACACGCGGTGCAGGGCGACGGTCAGCTCCACCACGCCGAGGTTGGGGCCCAGGTGCCCGCCGGTCTTGGAGACGGCCTCGACCAGGAACTCCCGGATCTCGGCGTGCAGCGCGGGCAGGCTCTCGACCTCCAGGCGCTTGAGGTCGTCGGGGCCTTTGATCGTCTCAAGCAGGCTCAACCGGTCATCTCCTCTGAAGTGGAGGCCTCCGACGCTCTGTACGCTCCCGGAGCAGGCCCCTGCGGCTTATGGTTGCCCAGAGTTTAATGCGGGTTGGCGGAACTGGCGGAGCGAGGAGAAGAAAGTTCAGATGGGCGAGAAGATAGTGTTGCTGGACGAAGCCGGACATCCGACCGGAACAGCACCAAAAGCAGAGAGTCACCACAAAAACACACCATTCCACCTGGCGTTCTCCTCCTATCTGGTCGACGCCTCCGGACGGGTGCTGATCAGCCAGCGGGCGCACGCCAAGGCCAGCTTCCCCTCGGTGTGGACCAACAGCGCCTGCGGGCACCCCGCGCCCGGCGAGACCCTGCGCGAGGCGGTCACCCGCCGGGTGCGCACCGAACTGGGCCTGACGGTCCGCGACATCACGCTGATCCTGCCCAAGTTCGTCTACCGGGCCGAGATGAACGGCGTCGTCGAGCACGAATGGTGCCCGGTGGTGCGCGCCAGGGTCGACGAGGAGCCGATGCGCGACCCCGAGGAGGTCGAGGCCTTCGAGTGGCGGGACTGGGCGGGCGTGCAGGCCCTCGTCCACGAGCCCGGCGCCTCGCCCTGGTTCATCGAGCAGATGGAGCACCTGGTGAAGCTGGGCGCCCCGCTGGAGTGGCCGCAGGCCGACGAGGGCCTGCTGCCGCCGGCCGTCAGGTGGTGAGCACGCGCTCGAGGTGAGAGGGCGGCTCCAGCAGCATCGCCTTCACCTCCGCCGCCAGGGAGGGGTGAGCGGTCCACAGCCCGCCCTGGCGGCCCAGCGCCACGATCGGACGGCGCAGGGGCCGCACGTCCTCCAGCCGCCAGTGGTACTCCCCCGGCTTGGCCCACTCCCCGCACGCGCAGGAGGGCCCGCCGCCGCACACCTCGGTGAGCTCGGCGACGGCGACGGCCGCGCCCAGCGTGGCCAGCGGGTCGGAGGGGTCCCAGCCCGCCGCGCGCACCCGGGGCAGCCCGCAGGAGTCGAGGTCCACCCGCATGGCCGCGTGGATCAGGAGCGTTCCACGGTAGGCCGTGGCCTCCGGCTGGTTGGACAGCCGCCGATGCCCCCGGGCGACGGCCCAGGCGTACGGCTGCCTCACGCTGATCGCCTGCATGCGCTTCCTCCAGGGTCCCGTCTGACTCTCGGCTTGACCCGACACCGGCGCCGAACGGATGGACCGGCCTAAGCCGGAGTATGAGGGTTCGCCCCCGTTAATCAAGGCCCACCGGCGGGAGGAGCGTGCGGATCCGCGCGGCGGAGGGCAGGGCCTCGTCAGAGAATCCTGACACAGAATCCTCCTTTTTCCACCCCCCTGAAGCGAGAGAAACCGCCGCCCGGCGAGCCGGGCGGCGGTCTTCGCGCGGGACGTGCCCGCCGATCCCTACTGGGCGATCAGGCTGCGCAGCACGTACTGCATGATGCCGCCGTGGCGGTAGTAGTCGGCCTCGCCCGGGGTGTCGATGCGCACGACCGCCTCGAACTCCTTACCGTCGGCCTTGACCGTCACGGTCTTGGGCGTGCCGCCCTCGTTGAGCTTCTCGATCCCGGTGATCTCGAACGTCTCGGTGCCGGTCAGGCCGAGCGAGTCGGCGCTCTGGCCCTCGGGGAACTGCAGCGGGATGACGCCCATGCCGATGAGGTTCGAGCGGTGGATGCGCTCGTAGGACTCGGCGATGACGGCCTTCACGCCCAGCAGCGCGGTGCCCTTGGCCGCCCAGTCGCGGGACGAGCCGGAGCCGTACTCCTTGCCGGCCAGGACGACCAGCGGGGTGCCGGCGGCCTGGTAGTTGGCCGAGGCGTCGTAGATGAAGACCTGCGGGCCGCCCTCGACGGTGAAGTCGCGGGTGTAGCCGCCCTCGACGCCGTCCAGCAGCTGGTTGCGCAGCCGGATGTTGGCGAAGGTGCCGCGGATCATGACCTCGTGGTTGCCGCGGCGCGAGCCGTAGGAGTTGAAGTCCTTGACCGCGACGCCGTGCGTCTCCAGGTACTGGGCGGCCGGGGTGCCGACCTTGATGTTGCCGGCCGGGGAGATGTGGTCGGTGGTGACCGAGTCGCCCAGCTTGGCCAGGACCCGCGCGCCGTGGATGTCGGAGACCGGGGCGGGCTGCTCCGGCATGCCGTCGAAGTACGGGGCCTTGCGGACGTAGGTGGAGGCCTCGTCCCACTCGAAGGTGTCGCCGGTCGGGATGTTCAGGCCCTGCCAGCGCTCGTCGCCGGCGAAAACGTCGGCGTAGTCCTTGACGAACAGGTCCTGGGAGATGGAGCTCTCCACGACCGCGGCGACCTCTTCGGGAGACGGCCAGATGTCGTTCAGGTAGACCGGGCCGTCGGTGCCCTCGCCGATCGGGTCGTTGAGGATGTCGATGTCCATGGTGCCCGCGAGCGCGTAGGCGATGACCAGCGGCGGGGAGGCCAGGTAGTTCATCTTCACGTCGGGGCTGATGCGGCCCTCGAAGTTGCGGTTGCCCGACAGGACCGCGGTGACCGCGAGGTCGTTGTCGTTGATCGCCTTGGAGATCTCCGGCTCCAGCGGGCCGGTGTTGCCGATGCAGGTGGTGCAGCCGTAGCCGACCAGGTTGTAGCCGATCTTGTCGAGGTACGGGGTGAGGCCCGCGCGCTCGTAGTAGCCGGTGACGACCTGGGAGCCGGGCGCCATGGAGGTCTTCACCCACGGCTTGCGGGTGAGGCCCTTCTCCACCGCCTTCTTGGCCAGCAGGCCCGCGCCGACCATGACGTACGGGTTGGAGGTGTTGGTGCAGGAGGTGATCGCCGCGACCGTCACCGCGCCGTGGTCGAGCTCGAAGGAGGTGCCGTCGGCGAGGGTGACCGGGACCTTCTTGTGCGGACGGCCGTTGTTGCTCTCGTTCGCGGCGGCGGTGCCGACCGCCGGGGAGTCGGAGGCGGGGAAGGACTCCACGCCGGCCTCGTCCTCGGCGTCCTTGACGTAGTTGCGCACGTCGCGGCGCCAGGTCTCCTTGGCCTTGGAGACCTCGATGCGGTCCTGCGGGCGCTTGGGGCCGGCGATGGAGGGCACCACGGTGGCCAGGTCGAGCTCGAGGTGCTCGGAGAAGTCGGGCTGGGCCTCGGGGTCCAGCCACATGCCCTGCTCCTTGGCGTAGGCCTCGACGAGCGCGATCTGCTCGTCGGAGCGGCCGGTCAGGCGCAGGTACTTGGTGGTCTCGCCGTCGATCGGGAAGATCGCGCAGGTGGAGCCGAACTCGGGGCTCATGTTGCCGATGGTGGCGCGGTTGGCCAGCGGGAGGGCGGCGACGCCCGCGCCGTAGAACTCCACGAACTTGCCGACGACGCCGTGCTTGCGCAGCATCTCGGTGATGGTGAGCACCAGGTCGGTGGCGGTGGTGCCCGACGGCAGCTCGCCGGTCAGCTTGAAGCCGACCACGCGCGGGATGAGCATGGAGATCGGCTGGCCGAGCATCGCGGCCTCGGCCTCGATGCCGCCGACGCCCCAGCCCAGGACGCCGATGCCGTTCTCCATCGTGGTGTGGGAGTCGGTGCCCACGCAGGTGTCGGGGTAGGCGACGCCGTTGCGGTCGAAGACGACGCGGGCGAGGTGCTCGATGTTCACCTGGTGCACGATGCCGGTGCCCGGGGGGACGACCTTGAACTCGTCGAACGCGGTCTGGCCCCAGCGCAGGAACTGGTAGCGCTCCTGGTTGCGCTCGTACTCCACGGCGACGTTCAGGCCGAACGCGCGCGGCGAGGCGTAGTTGTCGACGATGACGGAGTGGTCGATGACCATCTCGGCCGGGGCGAGCGGGTTGATCTTCGACGGGTCGCCGCCGAGGTCGCGGACGGCCTCGCGCATGGTGGCGAGGTCCACGACGCAGGGCACGCCGGTGAAGTCCTGCATGATCACGCGCGCCGGCGTGAACTGGATCTCGGTGTCGGGCTGGGCGTTGGGGTCCCAGTCGCCCAGGGCCCGGATGTGGTCGGCGGTGATGTTGGCGCCGTCCTCGGTGCGCAGCAGGTTCTCCAGGAGAACCTTCAGGCTGTAGGGGAGGCGGGCCGAGCCCTTGACGGCGTCCAGCCGGTAAATCTCGTAGGTCTTCTCGCCTACCCGCAGCTCGCTCTTGCTGCCGAAGCTGTTCGCGGACACTTCCCGTCCTCCTCCTCCACGGCGTGCCGGTGGGCGGCACACCGGACATCTGCCTGGGCGCTGGTGGAACTACCCGCCCCGCTGCCTGGCCTGGAAGGTCCGGCGCGGTGTGCGCGGTGGGGTTCTCTCCTGAGAATCCTGCCCTAGTCCTGATCGTACTCAGAACGCAGGTAAGCCTAACTTCGGCCAGATTTCTCTTGACGTCAAGGTATCCAGGATTTGTCTTGACATCAAGTTACCTACCAGTAGAACGATCACCCTCCGCGTCCCGAAAGTCCAGAATCGTCAGTTGCTTCTCGAACGTTCTCGATATATCGTTAGAGGTGTCGAGAACAAACAAGAATGATCGGAGCACCACCATGCACGGACGACGACACGGACGGCGCCACCCCTTCGCCCTGCTCGACCCGGAATTCGCCTTCGGCGGCGGCCCCTTCGGCGGCGGCCCCTTCGAGGGACGCGGCGGCGGCCGGGGCGGCGGTCCCTTCGGACGCGGCGGGCGCAGGGGCGGTCGCGGCGCGACGCGCGCGGCGATCCTCCTGCTGCTCGCCGAGGAGCCCCGGGACGGAAACCAGATCATCCGGGAGGCCGAGCGGCGCAGCGGCGGGCACTGGAGCCCGCGGCCCGGCGCGGTCTACCCCACCCTGCAGCAGCTGGCCGACGAGGGCCTGGCCCGCGGCGAGGAGACCGGCGGGCGCAGGGTCTTCGCCCTGACCGACGAGGGCCGCGCGCACGTGGCGGCCGACCCTCCCGCCGAGCCGTGGGCGGACCCCTTCCCCGGCGCGGGCGACCTGGCCGCGGCCTTCCGGGACGCCGCGCGGCTCCAGTCCGCCCTGGTCCAGGTGGTCAGGGACGGCTCCCCCGAGCTGGTCGCCGACGCCCGCCGCCTGATCGACGAGACCCGGCGCGCGCTGCACGGGCTCCTCGCGGACGGCCGGCCCGCCGACGCCTCCGAAGCGAAGTGACCGGCGGGCGCGGGGCCGGGAACCACGGTTCCCGGCCCCGCGTTATCGATATATCTTCACGGTACGGTGAGTGATCGGAGCGACCCATGCACGGACGGCACGGCGGGCGGCGCGGCCCCGGGCCCGAGTTCCTCTTCGGCTGGAACGAGCGGCGCGGCCGCGGCGGCCCCTGGGGCCCGCCCGGCGGCTCCCCCTTCGGCCCCCCGCCTCCGCGCAAGGCGCGGCGCGGCGGAGTGCGGGCGGCGATCCTCCTGCTGCTCGGCGAGGGCCCGCACAACGGCTACCAGATCATCCAGGAGGTCGAGGAGCGCAGCGGCGGCACCTGGAAGCCCAGTCCGGGCGCGGTCTACCCCGCCCTGCAGCAGCTGACCGACGAGGGCCTCATCCGCGGCGAGGAGTCCGAGGGGCGCAAGACCTTCACCCTCACCGACGAGGGCCGCGCGCACGTGGCGGCCCACCCGCCCCAGGCGCCCTGGGAGGAGCAGGCCGCCGCCGAGGAGTGGCCCGGCGACTTCGGCGCGGTGTTCAAGGAGGCCGCGCAGCTGGGCACCGCGCTGGTCCAGGTGGTGCAGGCGGGCACGCCCGCCCAGGTCGCCGAGGCGCGGCGCCTCATCGGCGAGACCCGGCGCCGCCTGTACGGCATCCTCGCCGACGCCACCGACGACGAGGAAGAGGAGTGACCATGCGCCGGGACCACCACCCCGCACGCCACTGGGCGTCCGCCGACCGGCTGGACCGGCTCGTCGCCCGCGACGCCCGCCCCGACCTGCGGATCGGGGACGCCGAGCGCACCGCGGTGACCGAGGCCCTCCAGCGCCACTACGCCGAAGGCCGCCTCGACGACGCCGAGCTCGAGGAGCGCCTGGACCGCGCCCTGGCCGCCCGCACCGAGGGCGACCTGGCGGAGATCGTCCGCGACCTCCCCGGCCCGCAGCCCTGGCGCACCGCCTCCCGGCCCGCGAGCGGACACCCCCGCCCCCGGCACCGCGGCTCGCGCTTCATGGCGACGGGCCTGCTCCTGGCCGCCGTCCTCCTGGTGGTCGCGGTGGTCACCGGCGGCGCCGCGCTCTACGTCCTGGTCCGCATCGTGCTGCTGGCCCTGCTGTTCGGCCTCTTCTTCCGCCACCTGCGCCGCATCTGGTCGCGTTAGGCCGGCTCAGGCGGCCGCGGGGCGGCCCAGCGCCGCGGCCTCGGCCGCGAGCTTCTCGATCCGCGCCCAGTCGCCCGAGGCGACGGCGTCGGCGGGGGTGAGCCAGGTGCCGCCCACGCAGGGGACGTTGGGCAGGGCGAGGAAGTCCGGCGCCGACTGCAGGGTGATGCCTCCGGTCGGGCAGAAGGACAGGCCGGGCAGGGGTCCGGCGAGCGCCTTGAGGTAGGGGGCGCCGCCCGCAGGCTTGGCCGGGAAGAACTTCAGCTCGGTGATGCCGTGCTCCAGTAGGGCCATGGCCTCCGAAGCGGTCGAGGCGCCGGGCAGGAACGGCAGGCCGCTGCCGGCCAGCGCGCCGCGCAGCGCGCCGGTGCAGCCGGGGCTGACCAGGAAGCGGGAACCCGCCTTCGCCGCCTGCTCGACCTGGCCGGGGGTGACCACGGTGCCCGCGCCCACCACGGCGTCGGGGACCTCGGCGGCGATCCGCCGGATGCCCTCCAGCGCCGCCTCGGTGCGCAGCGTCACCTCGATCGCCGGCAGGCCGCCCGCCACCAGCGCGCGGGCCAGCGGGACGGCGTTCGCCGCGTCCTCCAGCACCACGACCGGCACCACGGGTGCGAGCTTCATCAGATCCAGGGTCCGCATCTTCATTCCTCTGATCGCACACGGGTAAAGGTCCCCTCGCGGGGCGGGCGCGGCCCCTCCGCCGCGCCCGCCCCGCGAGGAAGCGGTTTCCCGCGGAACCGGGATCCGGCCCCTCCTCCGAGCCCCGATCCCGCGGGAGAACGACCCCGCGAAGCCGTCCCGGCCCCGCAGGAGAACAACCCGCGAAGTTTTCGGCCCCGCGGAAGAACGCTCCTCACGAGGCCGTGCGGCCCCGCGGAGGAACAGTCCCCGCGAAGCCCTCGACTCCGCGGAAGAGCGGTCCCCCGAGGCCGTGTGGCCCCGTGGGAGAGCGGTCTCCCGCGGGGCCGCGGCGCGGCCCCTCCTCCGGCCGTGGCCCCGCGGGAAGGTGATCCCCCGCGGGCCGGGTCGGGCCCCTCCGCCCTCGCCGGACCCGCAGGGAAGTCTCTGGTGACGCCCGGAGGCGTCTGAGAGGTTGCTGGAAAACGGTCAGAAGACCGAGGCGCCCCGCTCCGCCGGGCCCACCGCGGCGCGGAAGGCGCCGAAGAGGTCGCGGCCGGTGCCGCTCCACTCCCGGCGGGTGGGCGCCGCGCCGGTGTCGGGGCGGCCGGCGAGGTCGGCGAGCGCTTCGAGCTTGCCGGAGTCGGCGTCGAAGCGCACGACGTCGCCGTCCTGGATGCGGGCCAGGGGGCCGCCCGCGGCGGCCTCGGGCGTCAGGTGGATGGCGGCGGGGACCGTCCCGGACGCCCCGGACAGCCGGCCGTCGGTGACCAGCGCGACCCTGAAGCCGCGGTCCTGCAGCACCGACAGCGGCGGGGTCAGCTTGTGCAGCTCGGGCATGCCGGTGGCCTGGGGCCCCTGGTAGCGCAGCACGACCACCACGTCGCGCTCGAGCTCGCCGGCCTCGAAGGCGGCGAACACCTGCTCCTGGGTGGCGAAGACCCGGGCGGGCGCCTCGACCACGCGGTGCTCGGGGCGGACCGCCGAGATCTTGACGACGCCGCGGCCGAGGTTGCCCTCCAGCATGCGCAGGCCGCCGTCGGCGGAGAACGGCCGGGCGGCCGGGCGCAGCACGTCCTCGTCGCCGGAGGCCTCGGCGGCGGGCTTCCACAGCAGGCCCTCGGTCTCGGTGAGGACGGGCACCGTGGTGTAGGCGTCCAGGCCCTCGCCGGTGACCGTCCGGACGTCCTCGTGCAGCAGCCCGGCCTCCAGCAGCTCGCCGATGAGGAAGCCGGTGCCGCCCGCGGCGTGGAAGTGGTTCACATCGGCGGCGCCGTTGGGGTAGATGCGGGTGAGCAGCGGGGTGACCGAGGACAGCTCGGCGAAGTCGTCCCAGGTCAGCTCGATGCCGGCGGCCGCCGCCATCGCGGGCAGGTGCAGCGTGTGGTTGGTGGAGCCGCCGGTGGCCAGCAGCGCCACCACGCCGTTGACGAAGGCCTTCTCGTCCAGGACCTCGGCGATGGGCGGCGCGCCCTGCACGACGCGGCGGCCCGCCTCGTCGGTGAGCGCGTCGCGCAGCGGCGTGCCCGGCGTCACGAAGCTGGCGCCGGGCAGGTGCAGGCCCATGACCTCCATGAGCATCTGGTTGCTGTTGGCGGTGCCGTAGAAGGTGCAGGTGCCGGGCGAGTGGTAGGACTTCGCCTCGGCGTCCAGCAGCTCCTCGCGGCCGACCTCGCCGATGGCGTGCAGCTTGCGGACGCGGCTCTTCTCGGCGTTGGGCAGGCCCGAGCGCATCGGCCCGGCGGGCACCAGCACCGTGGGCAGCTGCCCGAACGCCAGCGCCCCGATGACCAGGCCGGGCACGATCTTGTCGCAGACGCCGAGCATGAGAGCGCCGTCGAACATGTCGTGGGACAGCGCGATCGCCGCGGACATGGCCACCACGTCCCGGCTGAACAGGGAGAGGTCCATGCCGGCGCGGCCCTGGGTGATGCCGTCGCACATGGCCGGGACGCCGCCCGCCACCTGGGCGACGCCGCCGGACAGCAGGATCGCCTTTTTCAGCCGCTCGGGGTAGGTGCGGAACGGCTGGTGCGCCGAGAGCATGTCGTTGTAGGCGGTGACGATCGCGATGTTGGGCCGGGTGCTCCCGCGCAGCGCCGCCTTCTCCTGGGGGCCGCAGGCGGCGAAGCCGTGGGCGAGGTTGCCGCAGCCGAGCGCGCCGCGCGCGGGGCCCTCGGCCCTGGCCTCGGCCACGCGGGCGAGATACGCGGCGCGTCCCGCGGCGCTGCGCGCGGTGATCCGCTCGGTGACGCGGGCGACGACCGGGTGCACGGCTGCCATTGAAAGTCTCCCGGGGCAGATAGAAGAACCGGAGGCCTACCTTAGCAAGAGATCACAGTGGACTTAAGTAGGTAAAATTACAAAAGTCACGCAGAACAAGCCTCTCCGACATGGTTCACTTGAAGAATGCCGAGAGTGACCGGAGCCGCCGCCACCACCGGGGAGATCCTGCGCCTCATCCGGGAGGAGGAACTCCACACCCGGGCGGAGCTGGCGCGGGTCACCGGCCTGTCCCGGCCCGTGATCGGGCAGCGGGTGAACGAGCTGCTGGAAGCCGGTCTGGTGACCGAGAGCCCGGGTGTGTCCAGCGGCGGCAGGCCCGCCGCCCGGCTGGAGTTCAACGGCGCGGGCGGCACCGTCCTGGTGGCCTCCCTCGGCCACACCCACGGCCATCTGGCCGTCTGCGACCTGGCGGGCGCGATCCTGCACCAGGAGCCGGTCGAGGTGGCCGGCGGCCCCGAGGCGGGCATCGGCGCCGTCCTCGACCTGTGGCGCGCCCTGGAGCGGGGCCCGGTGCGCGGGGTCGGCATCGCCGTGCCCGGCGCGTCGGCCGAGCACGAGCCCGTCGTCGCCGCGGTCGCCGAGCGCTACCCGGTGCCCGTGTGCATCGACAACGACGTCAACGTCATGGCGCTGGGCGAGCACCGGCTCCGCCACGACGTGGACGACCTCCTGTTCGTCAAGGCCTCCACCGGCATAGGGGCGGGCATCGTCTCCGGCGGGCGCCTGCAGCGGGGCGCCTACGGCTCGGCCGGGGAGATCGGGCACATCCCCGTCCCGGACGGCCTGCTGTGCGGCTGCGGCACCGTGGGATGCGTCGAGACCGTCGCGGGCGGCGCGGCGCTGCTGGCCCAGCTCGAAGGGCGCGCCGCGAACCTGCCCGAGCTGGCGGCCCTGGCGCGCGCGGGCGACCTGGAGGCGGTGGCCGTGCTACGCGACGCGGGCCGCCGGATCGGCGAGGTCGTCGCCGCCTCCGTCAACGTGCTGAACCCGGCGCTGGTCGTCCTCGGCGGCGACCTGGCGGGCAAGAACCTCATCGCGGGCGTGCGCGAGACCGTCTACCAGCGGGCCGCGGCCGCCGCCACCCGCAGGCTGCGCATCGAGCCCAGCCTCCTGGGCGACGACGCGGGCCTCCTGGGCTGCGCCACCATGATCCTCGACCACATCCTGTCGCCCAGGGCCGTCGACACCGCCCTGCGCGCCGCGCCCAGTCCCCAGGACCCCACGCCGGTGCCCTGACCGGCCGCGCCGACTTCCTGCAACGCTTCTTGCAGGTCTTGCAGACCTTACAGGCACCTCTCCCCCACCACTCACGGACGGTGTCCTGCTCCAGCCTGCCTTGTTACAGGAAGGTCACACTTCTTTCTGCAAGTTACTGCAAACTATTTACAGACTTGCAAGCCGTTGCTAGCGTCCAGGCACCGTCCGGACACCCCCCGGACGCCCCCTGATCGATCTGGAGGAAAGCACCATGCGGCGCATCCCCTTGACCGGCGCGGCCGTCGGTCTCGCGCTCGTGCTCACCGCCTGCGGTGGAAGCAGTGACGGCGGCAAGGACACCGAGAAGGCGGCCACCCTCGAAGGCCGAGGTGAGATCACCTTCGTCACCGGCAAGGACACCTCCGGCAACCTGCAGAAGCAGGTGGACGACTGGAACGCCGCGCACCCGCAGGAGCCGGTGCGCGTCATCGAGCTCTCCGACAAGGCGGACGAGCAGCGCCAGCAGATGATCCAGAACGCCCAGACCAAGTCGGACGCCTACACCGTCCTCAACCTCGACGTCGTGTGGACCGCCGAGTTCGCCGCCAACCGCTGGGTGGAGGAGCTGCCCGAGGCCGAGCTCGGCCTCGACAAGCTGCTGGCGCCGACCATCGACACCGGCCGCTACATGAACAAGCTGTACGCGCTGCCGGTCGACTCCGACGCGGGCCTGCTGTACTACCGCAAGGACCTGCTGGAGAAGGCGGGCGTGGAGAAGGCGCCCACCACCTGGACCGAGCTGTTCGCCGCGTGCGACACCATCAAGGACAAGGTGGCCGAGGCCAAGGGCCTCGACTGCTACGCCGGCCAGTTCGACAAGTACGAGGGCCTGACCGTCAACGCCTCCGAGGCCATCAACGGCGCCGGCGGCTCGGTCGTGGACGAGTCCGGCAAGCCCTCGGTGAACACCCCCGAGGCCAAGGCCGGCCTCGACGTGCTGGTCAACGCCTTCAAGGACGGCCACATCAGCAAGAAGGCCATCACCTACACCGAGGAGCTCGGCCGCGCCGACTTCATCGGCGGCAAGCTGATCTTCCACCGCCAGTGGCCCTACCAGTACGCCTCGGCCGCCGACCCCAAGGCCTCCAAGGTCGTCGACAAGTTCGACGTCGCGCCGCTGCCCGGCTCCAACGGCCCGGGCGTCTCCACGCTGGGCGGCCACAACTTCGCCATCTCGGCCTTCGCCAAGAACAAGGCCACCGCGCTGGACTTCCTCAAGTACATGACCAGCCCCGAGGTGCAGAAGGCCAACGCGCTGGTCATCGGCAAGGCGCCCTCGGTCGCCGCCCTCTACGCGGACGCCGAGATCGTGCAGAAGTTCCCGTACATGCCCGCGCTGAAGAGCGCCATCGAGAACGCCAAGGGCCGTCCGAAGGTCGTCAAGTACGGCGATGTCACCACCGCCGTCCAGGAGGCCGCCTACGGCGCTCTCACCGGTGAGACCACGACCGAGCAGGCGCTGACCGACCTGCAGGCCAAGCTCGAGACCCTCACCAAGTGAGCCCCTCCGGGGCGGGGAGAGGCGTCCCCGCCCCGGACCGGCGCCGAAGAGAGAGACCCATGGCGACCATCCTCGACAAGCCCTCCGGCGGCGCCGCCCGCCCGGCGCGGGCTCCCCGGCGGGGCGGGCAGGCGCGCAAGACCTCGCGGCGGCTCGCGCTGCTCCTGCTCTCCCCCACCTTCCTGGTGCTGGCGCTCGTCGTCGGCTACCCCGTGCTGTCGGGCATCCGGCAGTCCCTGTTCGCGCAGGCCGAGGGCCTGGACGAGAACGGCTTCGTCATCGAGGGCGAGCGGTTCGTCGGCCTGGACAACTACACCGCGCTGTTCAGCGGCGAGCGCGGCGAGGCCTTCTGGAACGCCTTCTCCAACACCACGTTCTTCACCGTCACCGCCGTCACCCTGGAGACCGCGATCGGCGTCGGGCTGGCGCTGATCATGCACCAGGCGCTGCGCGGCCGCGCGCTGATCCGGGCGAGCGTGCTGGTGCCCTGGGCGGTGCCGACCGCCATGTCCGGCCTGCTGTGGCGGTGGATCTTCCAGCCGGACGGGGTGGCCAACACCCTGCTGGGCCAGCAGATCCTGTGGACCGCCGACGGCATCGCCTCCAAGTTCGCGATCATCATCGCCGAGGTGTGGAAGACCTCGCCGTTCATCGGCCTCCTGGTGCTGGCCGGGCTGCAGATCATCCCCAAGGAGGTCTACGAGGCCGCGCGGGTGGACGGCGCGAGCGCCTGGCAGCAGTTCCGGCTCATCACCCTGCCGCTGATCCGGCCCGCGCTGGTCGTCGCGGTGCTGTTCCGCCTGCTGGACACCCTGCGCATGTTCGACCTGCCCTTCGTGCTCGTGGGCGCCAACAAGGACTCCGTGGAGACCCTGTCGATGCTCGCCTGGATGGAGGCGGGCAACCTCCGCTACGGCGTGGCCACCGCCTACGCCACCGTCCTGTTCCTCTACATCGCGGTGATCGCCTACACCTTCGTCAAGGTGCTGGGCGCCGACGTGCTCGGCGACGTCCGGTCGGCGAAGCCCAAGAAGAAGCAGCAGAAGAAGAAGGAGGCCAAGGCATGAGGCGCGTGGTCCTGCCCTACCTGGGCGTCGCCGTCATCCTCGTCTTCTGCCTGGCGCCGTTCTACTGGATGGTCGTCTCGGCGTTCCGCCGCCCGTCCGACCAGTTCGACTCCGGCCCGTGGCCCTCGCCCTGGTCCACCGAGAACCTCGAGGCGGTCTTCGCCCCCGGCAACGAGTTCGGCCGGGCGCTGGTCAACAGCCTGCTGGTGGCCGGCGCCACCACGGTCCTGACCCTGCTCATCGGCGTCTTCACCGCCTACACCCTGGCCCGCCTGGACTTCCGCGGCAAGAACGTGGTGCTCGGCGTCGTCATCGCCACGTCCATGTTCCCCGGCATCTCCCAGGTGGTGCCGCTGCTCAAGCTGTTCATCGAGATCGACTGGATCAACACCTACCAGGCGATGGTCGTGCCCAGCCTGGGCTTCGCCCTGCCGCTGGCGGTGTGGAACCTCACCGTCTTCTTCCGCCAGCTGCCCTTCGAGCTGGAGCAGGCGGCGATGATCGACGGCTGCTCCCGCGGGCAGGCCTTCCGCAAAATCATCATTCCTCTGGCCGCGCCGGGAGTGTTCACCACCGCCATCATCGTGTTCATCATGGCCTGGAACGAGTTCATCATCGCTTTCAGCATGGTCAACGAGAAGGAGATGCAGACCGCCACCGTGGCCATCGCCAAGTTCACCGGCGTCAGCGGATTCGACCAGCCCTTCGGCACCCAGATGGCCGCGGCCGTGGTCGTGACCGTGCCGCTGGTGGTCATGGTCCTGATCTTCCAGCGCCGGATCGTCGCGGGCCTCACCGCCGGCGGCGTCAAGTAGCCCCGCCGCGCTCCTACCGTTCCCATCTCTTCCGGGGGGATTCCTTCATGACCGCTCAGACAGACAGCACCCAGGCCGCCGCGTCCGAGGCGACACGCTGGTGGCGCGACGCGGTGATCTACCAGATCTACGTCCGCAGCTTCGCCGACGGGAACGGCGACGGGATCGGCGACCTGCCGGGCATCCGGTCGCGGCTGCCCTACCTGGCGGGGCTGGGCGTGGACGCCGTGTGGCTGACGCCGTTCTTCTCCTCGCCGATGGCCGACTTCGGGTACGACGTGGCCGACTACCGGCAGGTGGATCCGCTGTTCGGCGACCTGGACGACGCCCGCGGCCTCATCCGCGACGCCCACGGCCTCGGCCTGCGGGTCATCGTCGACATCGTGCCCAACCACACCTCCGACCGGCACGCCTGGTTCCAGGAGGCGCTGGCCGGGGACCCCGCCGCCCGCGAGCGCTACATCTTCCGCGAGGGCAGGGGCGAGGAGCCGCCCAACGACTGGGAGTCGGTCTTCGGCGGCCCCGCCTGGAGCCGGGTGGCCGACGGGCAGTGGTACCTGCACCTCTTCGCGCCCGAGCAGCCCGACCTCAACTGGGAGAACCCCGAGGTCCGCGCGGAGTTCGAGGACGTCCTGCGGTTCTGGCTCGACCTGGGCGCCGACGGCTTCCGCATCGACGTCGCGCACGGCATGATCAAGGCCGCGGGCCTGCCGGACGTGGGGCACCCCGACCAGTCGCGGATGCTGGGCAACGACCCGCTGCCCTACTTCGACCAGGACGGCGTCCATGAGATCCACCGCTCCTGGCGGCGGCTCCTGGACTCCTACCCGGGGGAGAGGATCGGCGTCGCCGAGGCGTGGGCGCCCACCTCCGAGCGGCTCGCCCGCTACGTCCGCCCGGACGAGCTGCACCAGGCGTTCAACTTCTTCTTCCTGGGCGCCGACTGGAACGCCGGCTCCCTGCGCGAGGTCATCGACCTGTCGCTGGCCTCGGACGCCTCGGTGGGCGCCCCGTCCACGTGGGTGCTGTCCAACCACGACGTGCGCCGCCACGTCACCCGCTACGGCGACGGCGAGGCCGGCCTGCGGCGGGCCCGCTCCGCCGCGCTGCTCATGCTGGCGCTGCCCGGCTCGGCGTACGTGTACCAGGGCGAGGAGCTCGGGCTGCCCGAGGTGCTCGACCTCCCGGCGGAGTTCCTGACCGACCCGCAGCTCGGCCGGGGCGCGGACGCCGGCCGCGACGGCTGCCGGGTGCCGCTGCCGTGGTCGGGCGAGGCGCCCCCGTTCGGCTTCGGCGAGTGCGAGGGCACCTGGCTGCCGATCCCGCCCGCGTGGAACGGCCTCACCGTGGCGGCCCAGCAAGCCGACCCGTCCTCCACGCTGAACCTCTACACCGCCGCCCTGGCCTTCCGGCGGGAGCACCCGGCGCTCGGCGACGGCTCGCTGACCTGGGAGGAGTCCCCCGAGGGCACGCTGTCCCTGCGCCGCGAGCCGGGTTTCCACTGCCAGGTCAACCTCACCGGCGCGGAGGTCGCCCTGCCGTGCGCCGGGGAGATCGTGCTGGCCAGCGGCGGGTACCGGCGCGAGGGCGACGTGGTGTGGCTGGCCTCCGACGCAGCCGTCTGGTGGATCGAGTCCGAAGGCGGCCCGCGTGGCCGGTAGGTTGAGGCCCATGGTGACACGGCTGTCGGACATCGCCGAGCAGGCTGGGGTCAGTGAGGCGACCGTGAGCCGCGTGCTCAACGGCAAGCCGAACGTCTCCACCGCGACACGGCAGGCGGTGCTCTCCGCGCTGGACGTCCTGGGATACGAGCGGCCGGCCCGGCTGCGCCCGCAGCGGACGGGGCTGATCGGGCTGATCGTGCCGGAGCTGACCAACCCGGTGTTCCCGGTGTTCGCCCAGGTGATCGAGACGGCGCTGGCCGCGTCCGGGTACACCTCGGTGCTGTGCACCCAGACCCCCGGCGGGATCCGGGAGGACGACTACACCGACCTCCTGCTGGAGCGCGGGGTGGCCGGGATCATCGTGGTCAGCGGCATGCACGCCGACTCCACCGCCGCGCTGGACCGCTATGCCCGGCTGACCGAGCGGGGCCTGCCGCTGGTCCTGATAAACGGGTACCGGGAGGGCGTCGACGCGCCGTTCATCTCCAACGACGACGCCGCCTCGATCGAGCTGGGCGTGGCGCACCTGATCTCGCTCGGCCACACCCGGATCGGGCTGGCGCTCGGCCAGGAGCGGTTCGTGCCCTCGATCCGCAAGGCCGAGGGGTTCCGCCGGGCGGTGGCGTCGGGGCTGGGCCTCGGCGCCGCCGAGGCCGACGAGCTGATCACGCCGTCGCTGTTCACCGTGGAGGGCGGCCAGGCGGCCGCCTCCCGCCTGCTGGACCGCGGCTGCACCGCGATCTGCTGCGGCAGCGACATCCTGGCGATCGGCGCGATCCGCGCCGCCCGGCAGCGCGGCCTGCGGGTCCCCGAGGACGTGTCGGTGGTGGGGTTCGACGACTCCCCCCTCGTCCCCTACCTGGACCCCCCGCTCACCACGATCCGCCAGCCGGTCCGCGAGATGAGCATCTCCGCGGTCAACTACCTGCTGGAGGAGCTGAACGGCAACCGCGTGCCGCGCGGGGAGCTGCTCTACCGCCCCGAGCTCGTGGTGCGCGGCTCCACCGGGCCCGTTGCCCGGCCGGGCCCGGTGGAGGTCCGCTGACCCCGCGGGGCCGGTCGGGCGGAGGCCGCGGAGGGCTCCGGCGCCGAGTTGCTTGAACATTCAAGCACAGTCGCGCGGCGCCGGTCCTCCCCCGCCCGCCAGCCGGACCCGGACGACGAGGTCGTGCAGGGCGGTGCCGTCCCGCGGCTCCTCGGGCAGCCGCGAGGCGGCCTGCTCCTCCTCCAGCCGGGCCGTCAGCGCCGCGACGTCCGGCGCGAAGTCGCCGGCGGGCGCCGCGACGTGCTCGGCGGAGCGCTTGAGCCCGATCAGCTCCGGCAGGTACGCCGGGCCGCCCTCCAGCTCGTTCAGGTCGCACAGGACCTCGCCCGTGCGCATCAGATGGATCCCGGTGAGCAGCACCCGGAAGGTGTAGAGCAGGGGCTTGAGCTCGCCGGTCCGCTCGTGCAGCCGCCACTGGGTGCGGGCGAAGCCCAGGTAGTGGTGGGCGTGGTGGCGGGTGACCAGGCTCGGGGCCAGGGCCGTGAGCTCCTCGTGGACGGGCGTCGTCTCCCGGACCAGAGGCGACAGGAGCTGCTCCAGGACGTAGCCGTTGCGCTTGCGCAGGAGGCGGCAGAACTTGAGCAGGTCGTGGGTGACCAGGTCGGTCTGGCGGTCCGGCGACATCCAGGTGAGGGTCTCGGGCCCCTGGACGAGCCCCACCACCTCCTCCGGCGGCAGGAGGTGCGCGCCGCGCAGGTCCAGGTCGGAGTCCCGCGAGGGGAAGCCGTACAGGTGCGCCCCGCTGACCGTCACGAAGACGCGGGGGTAGGGGCAGACGTCCTCGGGCAGCTCGGGCGGCTCGGGCGGGTTCACAGGGCTCTCCTCCGGACGGAGACCAGGAAGTCCTCGACGGCGGCGCGGTCGGGGGCCTCGGGCAGGGGGGTGCCGGCCAGGGCGGCGTCCAGGCCCGCGAGGAGCTCCTCGCGCCAGGCGGTGACCTCCGCCCAGGTCCGCTCGCCCCGGCGGACCGCCAGCAGGCGCTCCCGGTGGGGCGTGACGTCCACGAGCGGCTCGCCCGTCTCCACGAGGTGGCGGCCGGAGATCAGCAGGCGCAGCAGGTGCATGATGTGCTTCCACCTGACCGGGCCGTCGCCGGCCGGAGTGGCGCGCTGGAACTGCCGCTCGGCATAGCGCAGGAACGTCTGGTGCGCCCTGCGGGAGAGGAAGGCCGGGCCCAGGGCGCGCAGCTCCTCCCCCTCCGCGGTGGTCTTCTCCACCAGCGGCGACCACAGGCACTCCAGGACGGTGGGGTTGGCGGCCAGGGCCAGCCCGCAGAAGCGCTCGACCTCCCAGGAGAACTGCTCGGGCAGCGGGCCGTCCAGATGGGTGGGCGGCTTGTCCAGCCGCCAGAACAGCTCCGTGGGCGCCGCGAAGACGCCCCTGCGGTCGACGTCGCTGCCGGCGGTGTCCAGGCCGTAGGCGCGGGAGCCGGTCACGACGGACAGGATCGTGTGCTCTTCCACCAGGGTGATGGCGTCGATGGTCGGCCTCCGGGAAAGAGGACGCCCCGGCCGGGACGGCCGGGGCGGGGGCTTGCTCGCGGGTCGGAGGTCAGTGCCTGCCGGTCCTGACCCGTTCCCCGGCGCGGCGGCGGACGCTCACCCGGCGGGGGCGGCGCAGCGTGCGGCGGCGGGTGCGCGGGACGGCGTGCGCCACCCGCATGGCGCGGCGCAGCCTGAGCATGATCACCGGGATGGTGCAGGCGGCCAGCAGCTCGGTGGCGGCGGTGAAGCGCATCCACTCCCCGCCGCCGGGGATGCCCGCGGCCCAGGCGACGACCGACAGGCCGCCGACGACGGCCCAGGCGACCATCATCCCGGCGAGGGTGCGGCTGCCGGGCTTGGGGAAGGGCAGCCGGCTGACCGCCAGGGCCGCCACGCAGGCGATCGCCGCCAGCGCCACCGGGATCGGCGGCGACAGCACGATGATCGAGACCACGGTGAACGCGCACAGCGGCGCGGGCATGCCGCGGAAGATCCCCGGTTCGGGGGCGGCCGTCACGTATCTGGCCAGCCGCACCACGATCGCCAGGAAGAACGCGGCCGCCGCCGCCATCGCGGGCAGCGCCCACTGGGAGGCGAACCCGGCCCAGGCCAGGGTCATCGCGGCGGGCACCAGGCCGAAGGTGATCACGTCGGCGAGGTTGTCCAGGTGGGGGCCGTACGGGGTGCTGCGCCAGCGGCGGGCCATGCGCCCGTCGAAGAGGTCGCAGATCGCCCCGATGAGCATGAGGAGGACCGCACCGGCGAAGAACTGCTCGTCGGTGCCCCGGAAGTCGCCCTGCACCATGATGCTGCGCAGCGCGGCGATGCCGCACAGCGCGTTGCCCAGGGTGAGGAAGTCCGCCGGGGAGAGCCGCTCGGTCGGCACGGCCTCCGGCTCAATCGCTGACAAGTCGCGTCTCACCGGCACGGGTCCTCTGTCCGACGACGACCGCCGGGCGGATGCCGGGCGGCAGGTACACATCGAAGCGGGAGCCGAAGCGGATCAGGCCGAGGCGCTCGCCCTGCTCCACCGTGGCGCCGTCCTCCAGGTAGGGGACGATGCGGCGGGCCACGGTCCCGGCGATCTGGACGCACTCCAGCTCGCCGATCTCGGTCTCGAAACGCCACACGACCCGCTCGTTGCGGTCGCTCTCCTTGTCGAACGCCGGAACGTGCCCGCCCGGGACGTGCTCGACGGAGAGGATCTTGCCCGCCATGGGCGCCCGGTTGACGTGCACGTCCAGGGGGCTCATGAAGACCGCGACCCGGGTCCGCCCGTCGGGCCAGGGGTCGATGCTCTGCACCTTCCCGTCCGCGCCCGACAGCACCCGGCCCTCGCCGTGGCGGGGCGGGTCACGGAAGAACCAGGTCAGGCCCGCGGCGGTGGCCGCCGCGGCGGTGCCCACCAGGGCGCGGTACCGCGACCTCCGGCTCAGCAGAACGGCTCCCGCCGCTCCGACGAGGCCGGGGACCAGCCAGGGTCCGGCACCGCGGGCGATGGCCAGGGCCGCGCCCTCCGGTTCACGACGACCGGGCACTATCTCTCCAACTCCTAGGAAGATGAACGATTCGGGGGAGCTTACTCAGCGAGACGGCCGTCACACCAGCACGCCCGCGAGTGATCCACTCACAGTAGTCGATCACTACCCCCCGATTACGGTATGACACAGTCGGCCCCAGTGTGTCATGACTCGTTTGCCATTCACCTGGATTCCGAGGTGTTCCCTTCACGGTATACGGCGGAATGATTGACTGGAGGGGTGCGGGAAGTTCTCACCGAAGTGGCTCGGGACGCGGGCGGGACCGGTGACCCCGCCATTCTCTACCAGCGGCGCGACGTCCTGGTGGTGCGCGTGGGCGAGGTCGTCGCCAAGTCCCACCAGGACGGGGCCACGGATCTGCAGGCCAGGGTCGCGGTCGCCGCCGCCCATCCCGACCTGCTGCTGGCCCCCCTGGGACCGGTGCGCCGGATCTCCGGCCGCCTGGTGTCGGTGTGGCCCGCCGGACAGCCGGTCGACCCCGCCGCCCCGGCGAACGTGCCCTGGGAGGAGGCGGCCCGGCTGCTGGCCGAGCTGCACGCCCGGCCGCTGCCTCCCGGCCTGCCGCGGCAGCGGGCGCCGATCCGGGTCCACGAGGTCCTCGCCCGGGACCTGCCCGCCGACCACCCCGCCACCCCGGTCGTCCGGCGCGCCTACGCCCGCCTGCCGCCGGTCCTGGAGCCCGAGGGCCCGGCCCGGCTGGTCCACGGCGACTTCCACCTCGGCCAGCTGGTCCGCCACGACGGCGCCTGGCGCCTGATCGACCTGGACGACCTCGGCCGGGGCGACCCGGTCTGGGATCTGGCGCGGCCCGCCGCGTTCTTCGCCTCGGGCGTCTTGGACCCGGCGATCTGGACCCGCTTCCTGGACGCCTACCGCGCGCACGGCGGAACCGCCGTGACCGGCGACCCCTGGCAGGGACTCGACATTCCGGCCCGCGCTCTGGCGATCCAAACGGCCGCCCGCTGCGTCTCACATGCTGTGGACGAGAACCGGCGGCTCGACGAGTACGAGTCAGCCCTTATCGCCACGTGTGACCGTATTGGCAGCCTTGCTCCATGCTGATGGCGTAAGGTGCCAACAAAAACGCCTGTCGCGGCATGAGCCGTGCTGGAAAGGTGGCGGAAATGCTTCAGTGCCCGAAGTGTCGCGGCACGATGCGGACCTTCGACCGCAACGGGGTCCACATCGAACAGTGTGAGATGTGTCGCGGGATCTTCCTCGACTACGGCGAGCTGGAGACCCTCGCCCGCATCGAGAGCCAGTGGCGCCAGTCCCCGCCGCCGCCGGCGGCCGCCGCCCCCGGCTGGGCCGCCCCGCCCGCGCAGGTGGTCCACCATCACCACCCCCGCCACCACCACGGCGGCAGCCTCTTCGGCATGCTCTTCTCCACCTGATCTTCCGGTTCCCCCGGTCCCCCCGGTTCGGACCGCCCGAGGGCGGCGCCTTTCGGCGCCGCCCTCGGCCGTTCCCGGAGGTCACAGGCGCGGGTCGACCGGCTCGGACTCCAGCGCCAGCACCGCGAAGACCGCCTGGTGGACCCGCCAGAGCGGATCGCCGCCGGCCAGGCGGGACAGGGACTCCACGCCCAGCGCGTACTCGCGCAGCGCCAGGGAGCGCTTGCGGCCGAGGAAGCGCTCCCGCAGCCGGACCAGCTGGTGCGGGTCGGTGTAGTCGGGCCCGTAGATGATGCGCAGGTACTCGCGGCCCCGCACCTTCAGGCCCGGCTGGAGGAGGTCGCGGCGGTCCGGCCCGGTGGCGGGCGCGGCGTCCAGCGGCTTGACGACCATGCCCTCGCCGCCCGCCTCGGTCAGGGACAGCCACCACTCGGTGGCGGCCGCCTCCGAAGCCGGGTCGGCCAGGTCCACGAAGCGCGCCGCCGTGGGGCGGACCAGCCCCGACGGGTCGGCCGCGGCCAGGCGGTCGGCCAGCTCCAGGTGCGCGCGGTGGTCGACGGCGCCCGCCAGGTGGGAGCGGCCCTGGCTCGCCAGGAGCTGGAAGGGCGCCAGCCGCACGCCCTCCAGGCCGTCCGTGGGCCAGCAGTAGCGGGCGTAGGCGTCGCTGAAGAGCGCCGCGTTGTGCTCCCGGCTCACGACCCGGTCCAGGAGCGGGCCCACCTCCAGCCCCCGTGCCTTCGCCAGCTCCAGAACGGACGCCGCGGCGGGCAGGGCGGCGCGGGCGGCGGCGCCGGTCGCCGCGTACTGGACGCGCAGGAGCTCCTCGGCCTTGGCCGACCAGGGCAGCAGCTCGCAGTCCAGCACCAGCCACGAGGTGTCGAGCTCCGCCCACAGGCCGGCCTTCGTCACCGCCGTGCGGACCCGGGCGAGGAACTCCTCGGTGAGGTCGCCGGAGGAGAAGAACGCGCGGCCCGTGCGGGTGTGGACGGCGCCCGTGGAGCCGTCGTCGACGCCGAAGCGGGCGCGGGCGGCCTCCTCGTCCCGGCAGACGACCACGACCGCGCGGGAGCCCATGTGCTTCTCCTCGCAGACGACGTGGCGCGCGCCCTGGGACCGGTAGGCGGAGAACGCCTCCGCCGGGTGCTCCAGGTAGTGCTCCAGACCGGACGTCGCCACGGGCGCCATGGTCGGGGGAAGGTAGACCAGCCAGCGCGGGTCCACCGCGAACCGGCTCATCACCTCCAGCGCGGCCATCGCGTTCTCCTCGCGGACGGCGACACGGCCCAGCAGCGCGGTCTCCACCCCGCCGGAGCCCAGCACGTCCGTGACGCGCAGGGTGTCGAGCTCGCGGTGCGCGCCCTCCGGCGCCTCCTTCTCCGCCGCGGGGAACGGCTTGACCGGCTCGTACCAGACCCGCTCGGCGGGGACGGAGACCAGCTCCTTCTCCGGGTAGCGCAGCGCGGTGAGCCTGCCGCCGAAGACCACGCCGGTGTCGACGCACAGGGTGTTGTTGGTCCACTCGGGGCCCGGCACCGGGGTGTGGCCGTAGACGACCATCGCCTCGCCCCGGTACTCCCCCGCCCACGGGTAGCGCACCGGCAGGCCGTACTCGTCGGTCTCCCCCGTCGTCTCGCCGTACAGCGCGAACGAGCGCACCCGGCCGGAGGCGCGGCCGTGGTACTCCTCCTTGAGCCCGGCGTGCGCGACGACGAGCCGTCCTCCGTCCAGGACGTAGTGGCTGACGAGGCCGTCCATGAACCGCACCGCCTCGCGGCGGAACTCCTCGGTCTCGGCCTCCAGCTGCGCCAGCGACTCGGCGAGTCCGTGCGAGACCGTGACCTTCCGCCCGCGCAGGGCGCGCAGCAGCTTGTTCTCGTGGTTGCCCGGGATGCACAGGGCGTCGCCGTCGGCGACCATGCCCATCGCCAGCCGCAGCACGCCGGGGGTGTCGGGGCCGCGGTCGACGAGGTCGCCGAGGAAGACCGCCTGACGGGACGGGTGGTGCGCGCCGACGGGACGGCCCCGCTCGTCCCGGCGCAGCCCGTAGCCCAGCTCCTCCAGCAGCCGCTCCAGCTCGGCGCGGCAGCCGTGGACGTCGCCGATGAGGTCGAACGGGCCGGTGAGCTCGCGCTTGTCCGTCCACGCCTTCTCGTAGACGATGGTCGCCGCGTCGATCTCGGCCTCGCCGTCCAGGACGTAGTGGCGTTTGAACTCGCGGCCGATCCCGCGCATCCCCCGGCGCAGCTCGCGCCGCTGCCTGGGGATGACGTGGTCCGGGAGCCGCCGTTCGGGCCGCAGCGCGTTGCGGGCCTTGGCCAGCGCCTCCGGCACGTCCAGGACGATGCCCACGCTGAGCACGTCGTGGTCCTTGGCGATCCGCAGCAGCGCCTCGCGGGCCTTGGGCTGGACGTTCGTGGCGTCCACCACCGTGAGCAGCCCCCGGCGCAGCCGCGTCGCCACGATGTGGTGCAGCAGGTCGAACGCGTCGCCCGTCGCCGACTGGTCGTTCTCGTCGTCGGCGACCACCAGCCTGCAGTGGTCGGAGGAGACCACCTGGCTCGGCCTGAAGTGCCGGGCCGCGAAGTGGGACTTGCCCGACCCCGACACTCCGATCAGCAACACGAGGCCCATCTCGGGCAGCCGCAGTTCGGTCATCGCGCCAGTCTCCCGCGAAGATCGCGGTAAGGGAACCGGATTATTCCCAGGCCTCGCCGTCGGTCCAGCCCTCCCGGCGGGCCAGGAGCAGGGCGGTCGCCACGACGGCCCCGGTCACGGGGTCGGCGGCGCGGGCGTTCCACAGCAGCTCCAGGTCGAACGCCGGGAGCGGGTCGAGGATCGGCAGCACGGCCAGGCCGTCGGGGACGTGGGGGACGGTCGAGGAGGGGATGACGGTGAAGTTGAGCGGGTCGTTGGGGATCGGGTGCTCCCAGACGGTGAAGTTCTCGCCGGTGCTGGACAGGGCGGCCATGACCGCGTCGTGGTAGGCCGGGGCGCGGCGGCGGGGGAAGTAGCAGAAGGTGTGGCCGCGCAGGTCGCGCAGCGTGACGCCGCCGGCGTTCGCCTTGGGGTGGGTGGCCGGCAGCAGCGCCACCAGGTGCTCCCCGCGCAGGGTGCGGCGGGCCAGCCGGGGGTGCGCGGGCGCGCAGCGCGTCAGCACGACCTCGACCTCCCCGTCCAGGAGGGCGCGGTCGGGCGCCCAGTGCCTGACCGCCTCCAGGGTGATGCCGGGGTGCTCCTCGGCCACGGCCCGCTCCAGCATCGGGACGGTGTCGTAGCCGGCGGCGGGAAGGTAGCCCACCCGCACGGTGCCCGTCAGCTCGACGGACCCGCCCTGGCCCAGCTCCCGTACGAGCCGGTCGGCGTCCTCGACGATCCTGCGGGCGCTGGCGACGAACTGTCGGCCGGCCTCGGTGAGCCGGGTGGGCCTGCGTTCGAAGAGCACGACCCCCAGCTGTCGTTCCAGGTCGCGGATCTGCCGGCTCAGCGGGGGTTGTGCCATGTTCAGCCTCCGCGCGGCGCTCTGGAAGCCGCCCTCGTCGGCGACGGCGATCACGTAACGCATCAGACGAAGATCAACTGACATACCGGCACAGTATTACCGACCAGTACCCAATGAGTATTGGACCGAGCAAGATCACACCCGGCAGGCTGGCTCTTACCAACGAGTAACAAATCGGGGAGAGAGCCCTTTGTCCGACGAATACGACGTCGTGGTCGCGGGGGCGAGCACGGCCGGCTGCGCGGCCGCGATGTTCTTCGCGGCGCGCGGAGCACGGGTCGCGCTGCTGGAGAAGCGCACCACCATCGACGCCCACAAGGTGCTGTGCACCCACACCCTCCAGCCCGGGGCCCTGCCCGTCCTGAAGACCCTGGGGGTGCTGCCGGAACTGGAGGCCGCGGGCGCGCTGCCGCACGTCACCGAGCTGTGGACGCCCTGGGGCTGGATCCGGCCGCGCCCCGAGCCGGGCGGCCCCCCGCTGCCGCAGGGGCTCAACGTCCGCCGTTCCACCCTCGACCCCGTCCTGCGGCGTGCCGCCGCCGGGACGCCGGGCGTGGACCTGATGCTCGGCGAGCAGGTCGCCGGACTGCTGGAGGAGGACGGCCGGATCACCGGGGTGCGCACCGGCGGGCGGACCATCACCGCCCGGCTCACCGTCGGCGCCGACGGCCGCGGCTCCACCGTCGCCGCGCACAGCGGCCTGCCCGCGCGGGTCAGCGCCAACAACCGCCTCGGGTTCTTCGCCCAGTACCGGGGACTGCCACCGGCGCCCAGCCGGGTGTGGTTCCTGGACCCCGACACCGCCTTCGCCTTCCCCAACGACGGCGACATCACGGTGGTCGCCTGCTCGCCCGCCAAGGAGAGGCACTCCGCCGACTTCCGGCGCGACATGGAGGGCTCCTACGAGCGCTTCATCCGCGCCCTGCCCGACGCCCCTCCCATCGACGAGGGCGAGCGGGTGTCGAAGGTGATCGGCACGTTCGACCTGCCCAACGTCTACCGCAAGCCGCACCGGCCGGGCCTCGCGCTCGTCGGCGACGCGGCGCTGGCCACCGACCCCGTGTGGGGCGTGGGCATCGGCTGGGCCCTGCAGTCCGCGCAGTGGCTCGCCGAGGCCTGTGCCGCGGGGCCGGGCGAGGGGCTGGAGGAGTACGGGCGCACGCACCGCTCCGCCCTCGACGGCCACCACAAGCTGATGGAGGACTACGCCTCCGTCCGCCCGTTCAACCCGTTCGAGAAGCTCCTGCTCTCCGCCGCCGCGCGGGACGCCGCCGCGGCCCGACACCACCAGCGGTTCGCCGGACGGCTCATCGACGTGAAGGAGTTCGTCTCACCGCCCGCGCTGCTGCGCGCGCTGCGCGTGAACGCCCTGCACCGTCTCGGCCGCTGACGCCGCCTTTTCCGCACCCCTTTACCTGGAGTTCCCGTTCCATGTCCCCTCGCATCGCCATCATCGGCATGGCCTGCCGTTTCCCGGACGCGGCCAACCCCGCCGAACTGTGGGAGAACGTCCTGGCCGGACGCCGCTCCTTCCGCCGCCTCCCCCCGGAGCGCATCCGGATGGAGGACTACTGGTCGCCCGACAAGTCCGCTCCCGACCACTTCTACTCGACCGAGGCCGCGCTGCTGCGCGACTGGGAGTTCGACCGGCTGCGCTTCAAGGTCGCCGGGACCACCTACCGCAACACCGACATGGTGCACTGGCTGGCCCTGGAGGTCGCGGCCGAGGCGCTGGCCGACGCCGGGTTCCCCGACGGCAAGGGCGCCCCGCTGGAGTCCACCGGCGTGGTCATCGGCAACTCGCTGACCGGCGAGGGGCAGCGCGCCGCCGGAATCCGGCTGCGCTGGCCCTACGTGCGGCGGATCGTCGCCGGGGCCCTGGAGGGCAGGCTCGACCGCGAGGACCTCGCCGAGATCCTCGGCCGGATGGAGCACGACTACAAGGCGCCCTTCCCCGTCCCCGACGGCGACTACCTCGCGGGCGGCCTGGCCAACACGATCGCGGGCCGCGTCTGCAACCACTTCGACTTCAACGGCGGCGGCTACACCGTCGACGGGGCGTGCGCCTCGTCCCTGCTGTCCCTCATCACCTCCTGCAACGCGCTCGTCGCCGGGGACATGGACGTCGCGGTCGCGGGCGGCGTCGACATCAGCATCGACCCCAACGAGCTGATCGGCTTCTCCCGCGCCGGCGCCCTGGCCACCGACGACATGCGCGTGTACGACCAGCGCTCGGCCGGGTTCTGGCCCGGCGAGGGCGCGGGCATGGTCGTGCTGATGCGCGAGGAGGACGCCCTGGCGCGCGGCCACCGCATCCACGGCATCGTCAGCGGCTGGGGCATGTCCTCCGACGGCGCGGGCGGCATCACCCGGCCCGAGACCGACGGCCAGCGCATCTGCATCGACCGCGCCTACCGCCGCGCCGGGTTCGGCGTCGAGGAGGTGCCCTACTTCGAGGGCCACGGCACCGGCACGGCCGTCGGCGACGCCGCCGAGCTCCAGACGATCAGCGACGCCCGCAACGCCGCCGACCCGGGCGCCGCCCCCGCCGTGATCGGCTCGGTCAAGGCCAACATCGGGCACACCAAGGCCGCCGCGGGCGTGGCCGGGCTGATCAAGGCGGTCCAGGCCGTCCACCACGCGGTGCTGCCGCCGACCACCGGCTGCGAGCGGCCGCACCCGATCCTCACCGAGGGCGCCCTGCGCGCCCTGCCCAAGGGCGAGGCCTGGCCGGAGGGCGCGCCGCTGCGCGCGGGCGTCAGCGCGATGGGCTTCGGCGGCATCAACACCCACGTGGTGGTGGAATCCGCGCGCCCCTCGCGGCCCCGCGTGGACGGCCGCACCCGCGCGATCCTCAGCTCGCCGCAGGACACCGAGCTGTTCTGCCTGGTCGCCGACACCGCCGACGAGCTGGCCGCCGCGGCGACCGCGCTGTCGGCCACCGCCGAAGGCATGTCCCGCGCCGAGCTGCCCGACCTCGCCGCGCACCTCTCCGGCAGGCTGGGCCACCGGACCCGGCGCGCCGCCGTCGTGGCCAGCACCCCGCGTCAGCTCGCCGACCGGCTCCGCCAGGTCGCCGCGCTCGCCGGAGCCGAACGCCACCTCGACCCGCTGGGCGGCGTGTTCGTCGGCACGCTCGGCGAGCTGCCGCGCGTGGTGCTGATGTTCCCCGGCCAGGGCTCGGGCTCCAACGCCTCCGGCCGCGAGCTGCGCCGCCGCTTCGAGGAGGTCGAGGAGCTGTACGAGCGTGCCGCGCTGCCCTCCGGCGGCGACCAGGTCGACACGGCCGTGGCCCAGCCCCGGATCGTCACCGCCTCGGCCGCGGGCCTGCGGCTGCTCGACCGGTTCGGCGTCCAGGCGCGCGCCGCGGTCGGCCACAGCCTCGGCGAGCTCGTCGCCCTGCACTGGGGCGGCTCCTACGACGAGGACGCGCTGCTGCGCATCGCCGCCGCCCGGGACAGGGCGATGAGCGAGCTGTCGGAGAGCGGCGGCGCGATGGCGAGCATCGCCGCCGACGCCGCGGCCGTCGCCCCGCTGCTGGGCGGCGAGCCGGTCGTGGTCGCCGGGTACAACTCCCCCGGCCAGACCGTCGTCTCCGGCCCCGCCGAGGCCGTCACCCGCGTGGTCGCCGCCGCGACCCGGGCGGGCCTGTCGGCGGTGCGGCTGCCGGTCTCGCACGCCTTCCACTCGCCCCTGGTCTCCCCCGCCGCCGACGCGTTCGCCGCCCGGCTGGCCGAGGAGCGGCCCGGCCCCGTGCGCCGCCGCGTCGTCTCGACCGTCACCGCGGCGGCCGTCGCCGAGGACCCCCGGGAGCTGCTGCGCGAGCAGATCACCGCGCCCGTGCGGTTCGCCGAGGCGCTCGCCGAGGCCGCCAAGGACGCCGACCTGCTCATCGAGGTCGGTCCCGGCCAGGTGCTGACCGGGCTGGCCCGCGAGATCACCGACGTCCCGGCCGTGGCGACGCGGACCGACGAGGAGTCCCTGGCCGGGCTGCTGCAGACGCTCGGCGCGGCGTTCGTGCTCGGCGCGGGCGTGCGGGTCGGGGAGCTGTTCTCCGGCCGGTTCAACCGGCCGTTCGACCCCGAGGCCGAGCCGCGCTTCCTGGCCAACCCGTGCGAGACCACCCCCGAGGTGGACCCGGCGCTGCTGGTGAGCACCGCGCCCGCCCCGGGCGGCGCGCCCGCCGCCGCGGCGTCCGCCGGCGACGACACCGCCGACCCGCTGCTGCTCCTGCGCACGATGGTCGCCGAGTTCGCCGAGTTCCCCCTGGAGTCGGTGCAGGCCGACAGCAAGTTCCTGGACGACCTGCACCTCAGCTCGATCGTGGTGGGGCAGATCGTCGGCGAGGCGATGAAGCGGCTCGGCCTGGACCGGCCCGCCGCGCCGACCGGCTACGCCACCGCCACGCTCGGCCAGGTGGCCGAGACCCTCACCCAGCTGGTGGAGACCGGCGAGACCGTCGCCGAGGACTCCGCCGAGGCGGCCGCCAGGATCGTCCCGCCGGGCGTGGACACCTGGGTCGAGGCGTTCGCGCTCGACTGGCGCGAGCTGGACGTCCCGGCGCGCAGCGCGATGCGCACGCCCGGCGCGTGGCGGCTCGTCGGCGCGCACCCGGCCGGCCCGCCGCGAGCCGCGGTGCTGGAGGCCGCCGACGGCGGCTCCGGCGTGGTCG
>NZ_BAAAHH010000002.1:361792-449217 GCF_039525175.1 Actinocorallia libanotica | reverse complement strand
CGCCGCCACCCGCCGCGGCCCAGGGCGCGCCGGCGGGCGGGCCACCGGGCGAGGCGCCGCCGCAGCGCCGCCGCAAGCCCAAGCCGGCCCTGCTGCTCGGCGCGGTGGGCGTGGTGGGCCTGCTGGTGGTCGCCGCCGGGTACTTCGGCTACACCAGTCTGAACAGCGGCTACTACCTGGGCGCCGAAGGACAGAAGGTCGTCGTCTTCGAGGGCACCAACAAGAGCCTCTTCGGCTTCCCGGCCGCCTCCCGGGCCCCCCAGAAGGAGCAGCCGGCCCTCACCCTGGCCGACCTCCCGAACTCCGAGCGGAGCAAGATCCGCAACAAGTCCTTCCACAGCGACGACCTCGCCGCCATCCGCCGGGAGCTGACCCGCCTGGAGACGGCCTGCAAGATCCAGCTCAGCAAGCAGGACGACACCGTGGTCATCGTCCGCGGCCCGGACCAGCCCGGCTGCCCCAGCGCGCCGCTCACCCAGGACCCCGCCTCCGGCGGCCAGCTCCCCCGGCCCGACCTGCAGACCCTGCCCCCGTCCGCCCTCGCCGAGGCGCAGAGCAAGGAATACCGGACGGTCCAGGACGCGATCAAGGAGCTGACGGTCCTGGCGGAGCGCGCCGCCGGCTGCAAGACGCCGCAGCCTGACCAGAACAACGACTGCCCCAAGTGACGGCGCGTGTGAGGAAGGGACTCCAGGAGTCATGACTGAGGTAGCCACGCCGACGGCCGCGCGGCCACGCCGGGCGGCTTCCCTCGGCCTGCTCGTCTTCGCGCTGGTCGTCACCATCGCGGGCTTCGCCCAGGTCGGTCTGGCCCGCGACGGCAGCCTGCCCACGAACATGTTCGGGTACGCGCTGGCGATCGTCGCGCTGGCCGCCGTCGCCTACTTCGTGATGCAGAAGTGGACGCCGTACGCCGACCCGCTCCTGCTGCCCCTGGGCGTGCTGCTCAACGGCCTCGGGCTGATGATGATCTACCGCATCGACCAGACGACGACCGCCGACTTCCCCGAGGAGAAGACGCGGTTCGAGGCCGCCAACCCCGGCGTGAAGTACGTGCCGTTCGGCGCGGGCTCCGACGTCATGGGCCAGCTGATGTGGACGGTCCTGTCCATCGGCCTGTTCATCGCCGCCCTGATCATCATCAAGGAGGTCAAGGCCTTCCAGCGGTACCACTACACGCTGGGCGCGATCGGCCTCGTCCTGCTGATGCTGCCGATGGTCCCGGTGATCGGCACCGAGCTCAACGGCGCACGGATCTGGATCAAGCTCGGGCCGTTCTCCCTCCAGCCCGCCGAGTTCTGCAAGCTGGCCTTCGTCGTGTTCTTCGCCGCCTATCTGGTGAAAAAGCGGGCGGCGCTCTCCCTGGTCCAGCGCAAGATCTGGTTGCTGGAGCTACCGCGCTCGCGCGACCTCTACCCGATCCTCGCCTTCTGGATCCTCACCCTGATGGTCCTGGCCGTGGAGAACGACTTCGGCACCGCGCTGCTGTTCTTCGGCCTGTTCGTCAGCATGATCTACATCGCCACGGGGAAGGCGTCCTGGGTCTTCATCGGCCTGAGCCTCTTCATCGGCGGCGTGCTCATCATCTACATCGGCGCCCAGCTGATCGGTATCGAGCACATCAACCAGCGCGTCGAGATCTGGTTGTCGCCCGAGAACTACTTCGGCGGCGGCTGCAAGCTGCCCGACGGCACCGTCGACAACATGCTGGACGGCAAGCCCGCCACCCAGGCCGAGTGCTGGGACCTGGGCGGCAGCTACGCCGAGAGCGACCAGCTCATGGCCGGCCTGTACGCCATGGGCGAGGGCGGCGTGCTGGGCACCGGGCTCGGCCAGGGCCAGCCCTACCGCACCCCGCTGGCGTTCAGCGACGAGATCTTCACCTCCCTCGGCGAGGAGCTCGGCCTGACCGGCCTCATGGCCCTCCTGATGCTCTACGTCCTGCTGGTGGAGCGCGGCTTCAAGGTCGCCATCGCCACCAAGGACGAGTTCTCCAAGCTCTTCGCGGGCGGCGTGTCCTTCGTCTTCGCCCTCCAGATCTTCGTGATCACCGGCGGTGTCACCAAGCTGATCCCGTTCACCGGCCTGACCACGCCGTTCCTCTCCCAGGGCGGTTCGTCACTGCTGGCCAACTGGGTGCTGATCGCCCTCCTGATCCGGCTCAGCCACGAGGCGCGCAAGCCCGCTCCCGTGGCGATCCAGGACGAGGGCATGACGCAGATCGTCAACGTGGGGAACCTGCGATGAACAAGATGTCGATGAACGACCAGCTCAAGCGGGTGGCCCTGGTCGGACTGGCGCTGATCGCCGTCCTGATGATCAACGCCAACTACATCCAGGCCTACCAGGCGGAGGACCTGCGCAAGCACAAGTTCAACAACCGGCAGCACCAGGGGATCTTCCTGCGGCCCCGCGGCGACATCTACTCCGCGGACAAGGTGCGGCTCGCCTACTCCGAGAAGCTGAGCCCCGACAGCAAGAAGTCGAAGTACCAGCGGAAGTACGTCAAGAACGCCGAGGTCTTCGTCCCCGTCACCGGGTACTTCACCAGCAACCTGAGCAAGGCCGGGGTGGAGCTGTCCTTCGACTCCATCCTCGACGGCCAGGACGAGCGGCAGACGGCCACCTCCTGGATCAAGACGCTGGCGGGTGAGAAGCCGCTGGGCGGCAACGTCTACACCACGGTCGACGCCAAGGCCCAGCAGGTGGCCTACCAGCGGCTCCACGCCCAGGGCGCCACCCGAGGCGCAGCCGTCTTCATCGACGCGAAGACCGGCGCGGTCAAGGTCGCGGCGGGCTTCCCGTCCTTCGACCCCAACACCGTCGCCGACATCCAGAAGCCGGACGCCGTCTCCGCCGCCCTGGACAAGCTGACCAAGGACCGGCAGCAGCCGATGGTCAACAAGGCGTACGCCGAGCTCTTCCCGCCCGGCTCGTCCTTCAAGACCGTGGTGGCCGCGGCCTTCCTCAGCAAGAGCGGCAACAGCATGGAGACGTCGGTCCCCGCCCAGGCGGCGATCCCGACCGGTGGCAGCAAGCCGATCGAGAACAGCCACAACGACGGCATCAACTGCGGCCTTCCGATGGCCCCTCTGATCAGGACCTTCGCCCACTCCTGCAACACCACCTACGCTCTGCTCGGCGCCGAGGACCAGTACCTGGGCAACGAGGCGGTGCGCGCCCAGTCGGAGAAGTTCGGCTTCTACAAGCGGATCCCGATCGAGGACGACCTGACCGCCCCGGCCTCGGAGTACCCGCACAACGTGCAGAACCGCGACGAGATCCTGCGCGGCTCGTTCGGCCAGGGCGAGACCAAGGCCACCCCTCTGCAAATGGCGCTGATCGGCGCGGCGATCGCCAACGGCGGCGAGATGATGAAGCCGTACCTGGTCGAGAAGGCCGTCACCCGGGTCGAGGGCGACGACGGCAAGCCCGCGGAGTCCGGCACGATCTACAAGGCCGACCCGTCCTCGATGGGCAAGCCGATCAGCAGCGACTCCGCCGGCCAACTGCAGGAGATGATGCGCCGGGTGGTCGCCGACGGCACCGCCGGCGTGTTGCAGGGCCGCAACATCGCGGGCAAGACCGGCACCACCGAGCTGACCGTGGGTCGTGGTGGCGCCTGGTTCGTCGGGTTCGCCCCCGCGGACAAGCCCAAGTACGGCTTCGCCGTCTTCGTCGAAGGCAGCGACAAGATCTTCGGCGCCAGCTCCGCGGGTCCGATCGCCGCCGACATCTTCAACGCCCTGACCCAGAAGTGACGGACACCTGATGACGGTTTCGCCCGTGGAGACTCCGGTCACATCGGAACTGATGGGACGGCCCTCCGCAACCTCCGCAGGACCGCGCTCTGCAGCCGCCCGGCCGTCGGCGAGGACCGCCACGACGACGACTCGTCACGAACCCGATCCCGAAAGCACTACCGCTCGGGCGCTAGGTTCGGGTAACAAGGTTCGACTCGGATCAAAGGACTGCGAGACATGACACAGCCTCGGCTGCTTGGCGGCCGTTACGAGCTCGGTGCCGTCATCGGGCGCGGAGGCATGGCCGAGGTGTTCCGTGCCCGCGACCTCCGGCTCGACCGCACGGTGGCCATCAAGACCCTCCGCACCGACCTGGCCAGGGACGCCACGTTCCAGGCCCGGTTCCGGCGCGAGGCCCAGTCGGCGGCCTCGCTCAACCACCCGTCGATCATCGCGGTGTACGACACCGGCGAGGACGACTTCGACGGCCAGCCCGTCCCCTACATCGTCATGGAGCTGGTCGAGGGCCACACGCTGCGCGAGCTGATCCGGCCGGAGAACGGCGCGGAGCGGCGGCTGCGGCCCGAGCGCGCGCTGGAGATCGTCGACGGGATCCTGCGCGCCCTGGACTACTCCCACCGCGGCGGGATCATCCACCGCGACATCAAGCCCGCCAACGTCATGCTGACCCGCGACCACGAGGTCAAGGTGATGGACTTCGGCATCGCCCGCGCGATGTCGGACTCCGCGGCCACCATGACCGCGACCGCCCAGGTGATCGGCACCGCCCAGTACCTCTCGCCCGAGCAGGCGCGCGGCGAGCGGGTGGACGCCCGCAGCGACCTGTACTCCACCGGCTGCGTGCTGTACGAGCTGCTGACCGCCCGGCCGCCCTTCCAGGGCGACTCGCCGGTCGCGATCGCCTACCAGCACGTGCGGGAGGAGCCGATCCCGCCGTCCCAGCTCGACCCGGAGATCCCCCAGTGGGCCGACCGGATCGTGCTGAAGGCGATGACCAAGGACCCGGCGCACCGCTACCAGAGCGCGTCGGAGTTCCGCGCCGACATCCAGCGGGCGATGCAGGGCGTCCAGGTCGCCTCGCAGAGCACCTCGACCATGGTGGTGCCGCCGATGGCCGGCACCCAGGTGATGGGCCAGGTCCCCGGCAACCCGACGCGGGTGCAGCAGCCGGTCGGCCCCGCCACCTACGCGGGGCAGGGCGGCTACGACGACCTGCCTCCCGTCCGGTACGACGAGCCCACCCAGGGCGGCGGCCGGCGGCGGGCGGTCGCCTCCAACGACGACGAGCCCGGCAAGAAGGCGCAGAAGGCCGCCTTGTGGGTGCTGCTGGGGGTCGTGGTCGTCGGCGTCTTCGCCGGTCTGGCCATGCTGCTGACCAGCGGCGGCGGTGACGACGAGGAGCCCGCCGCGGAACTCGTGGCGATCGAGCGCGTCGAGGGCATGTCCCGGGACGAGGCGATCAAGATCCTGCAGGGTCAGGGCTTCACCGTCGACCCCCGGGAGCAGGCCAGCGACTCCGTGCCCAAGGGCAAGGTCATCGGCACCGACCCCGAGGGCGGCCAGGAGGTCGACAAGGGCAGCGCCGTCACCCTGCTCGTCTCCACCGGCAAGGAGAAGGTGACGGTCCCCGGCGACCTGGTCGGCAAGCCCTTCGGCGAGGTCCAGCAGATCCTCCAGAAGGCGGGCTTCCTGGTCCAGTCGCGGGAGCAGAACAGCGACTCGGCCGAGCCCGGCACGGTCCTGAAGGTCCAGCCCGGATCCGGCTCGTCGGTGAACAAGGGCGCGACGATCAACGTCACCGTCGCCAAGGCCGTGGACAAGAAGATCGTGCCCGACCTGATCGGCGCCGACGAGGTGACCGCCAAGGCGCGGCTCAAGGACGCCGGCTTCAACAAGTTCCAGTTCACCACCGTGCCGGCGGAGGGCGGGGCCGTTCCCGGCACCGTCTTCAAGACCAACCCGGTCGCGGGCACCGAGGCGACGGTGAACACCACGATCGTGGTCTACATCGCCGCGCAGCCGGAGACCCCGCCGGAGCAGACGCAGCCGCCCACGGACCCGAACCAGCCCGATCCCGGCCAGCCCGACCCGGGCCTGCCGCCGGGCCAGGAGGACGACACCGACCCCGTCGAGCCGTGAAGCGTCCCTGAGACGCGCTGAGACGCCAGAAGAGCCCCGGACTCCGAGTCCGGGGCTCTTCTGCGTCGCTGAGGCCTGGAGCGTCTGTTCACCTGATTCTCCGGGCACGAAAAAAGGGCTTCCGCCACTCGGGGGCGATGGCGGAAGCCCTCATACGGTCTTCGTCGCGGCAGGGGCCGTTGTTACAGATTCCTGGAAAGAACTTGAAGAAAAAACTCCTCGGGACCGGAGCGAACGCAGCCAGGCGCCCAGGAGGGCGTGCCCGTGCTCGCTGAGCACCGACTCGGGGTGGAACTGCACGCCCTCCAGCGGGGCCGTCCGGTGCCGCAGGCCCATGATCACGCCGTCGGGGGTGGTGGCGGTGACCTCCAGCTCCGGCGGCACCGAGCGGGGGTCGACGGCCAGCGAGTGGTAGCGGGTGGCGCGGAAGGGCGACGGCAGGCCGGCGAAGACGCCCTGTCCGTCGTGGTGGATCTCGCTGGTGTAGCCGTGGACGACCTGCGGGGCGCGGGCGACCCGGGCTCCGCAGGCGTACGCGAGCGCCTGGTGGCCGAGGCAGACGCCCAGGACGGGCGGCCCGCCGTACCGGGCGGCGGCCAGCAGCGCCAGGCAGACGCCGGTGTCGGCGGGGTGCCCGGGGCCGGGGCTGAGCAGCACCCCGTCCATGCCGGAGGCGTGCTCGGGGCGCACCTCGTCCCGGTCGAGGACCCGGCAGTCGGCGCCGAGCTCCCGCAGGTACTGGACGAGGTTGTAGACGAAGCTGTCGCGGTTGTCGACGACGAGGACGCGCTCAGCCGTCCTCATGGATGGTCCCGCGGTCGAACTGGATCATGGGCTCCACCCACGGGAAGACGACGTACCACAGCAGCGCCGCCGCGGCGAGGACGAGCGCCGCGGCGATCGCGGCCCTGGCGAGCGGGCTCTTGGCGGGGAGGTGACGCCAGATCCACAGGTACATGGGGTCGCCTTACTTCTGGCCCCCGTCGTTCACACGGGGAAGCTGCCGGTCGAGCTCACCGAAGATGATGAGTCGCTGGGCCGCAGAATACTTGGGATGGCAGGTGGTGAGCGTGATCAGTTTCTTCTTCGGCTTGCGGCCGGGGTGGAAGGGGACCGGCGCGGTCACCTCGATCCGGGTCGGCGCGACGACCTGGGCGCCGGTCACCCGGTAGACGTACTGGGTGCTGCGGGTGTCGATGAGGATCTCGTCGCCGGCCTTCAGCCTGTCGACCTTGTTGAAGGGCGCGCTGTAGGTCGTGCGGTGCCCGGAGACCACGAAGTTGCCGGTCTGGCCGGGCATCGCGGTCCTGGCGTAGTGGCCGGGGCCGCGCCGCAGATCGTCCGGGGAGGTGCCCTCGACGATCACGTACCGGTACTTCTTGCCGAACTTCGGGATGCGGATCAGCGCCATCCCGTCGCCGAGCCTCACCTTCTCCCGGGTGACGTCGGCGGCCGCGGGCTCGGCCCAGCGGGCGTCCAGCTGCTCGGCGAGCGTCGTCTGCTGGGCCTGGGTGTAGCGTCCGGTGCCCCACAGCGTGTAGGTCACGAACAGGAGCACGACCACCCCGAAGGTGATGAAGAGCTCGCCGAGTGCCTTGATGAATCCGCGCATCAACCCAGCTCCCTCACCCGGATCAACCTACCAGCGGCGTACTCGGCGTCCGGGGACGCTGCGCCCACGTGCGGAGAACGATTAGACTTCAACGGACTGGACGTTTGCGCGGGAGACGCGCGACCCCGCGTTCGTTGAGGAGACTACCCGTGGCCAAGTCCAAGACCCGCAAGAAGGCCGTCTACACTCCGCCCGTGCGGGCGGAGAAGGTCGCGGTCACCCCGCGCTGGCTGGTGCCCGTGATGCTCGCCGCCTGGCTGATCGGCCTGGGCTGGATCGCCACCTACTACGTCGGCGCCAGCACCGCCTCCGACGTCCCGCTGATCAGCGACCTGGGCAACTGGAACCTCGGCATCGGCTTCACGCTGATCATCTTCGGGGTGATCCTGTCCACCAAGTGGCGGTAATCCCTACCCACATAACGCGTGGACCAATCCACGAATGTTTTCCACAGCCTGGGGACAACGACTCATATCGTCCCCGGGCTGTTCGGGTCACCGCAGGGATGACGCGCGCCCGGCGGCGCGCCACCAGTGGCTGAACGCGCGCTGACGCGCACTGCACGATCCACGGGGATGACACGTCCGCCCGGCGGCGCACCGCCCGCGGAAGGGACACGCCGGGGCGTGTCGGGTGTTCTGCGGGAAGTGCGCGTGCCGGGCGGAGTGCGGGCCTCAGGTGAAGGCCGCCGTGCGGAGCACGATCAGGACGAGCAGGAGTGCCGTGATCGCGCCTGCGGCGCCGAACTGGACGGCCGTGCGGTTCTGCCGGGGGGCGTGGGCGTAGGCGAACGCCAGCAGGCCGCCGGTGACGAGGCCGCCCACGTGGCCCTGCCAGCTGATGTTCGCGCCGCCCAGCAGCGGGATCACGAAGGTGAACGCCAGGTTCAGGACGATCACGACGGCGATCGGCCTGATGTCCAGGTTCATCCGGCGGGAGATCACGAAGATCGCGCCGAAGAGGCCGAAGATGGCTCCGGACGCGCCCGCGGTGTTCGACAGGTAAGGCGAGGCCAGGTAGACCAGCGTCGAGCCGCCCAGCGCGCTCACCCCGTACAGCACGAGGAAGCGCGAGCGGCCCAGCCACAGCTCCAGGGACTGGCCCACCGCCCACAGCGCCCACATGTTGAGCGCCAGGTGCGTCACCCCGTTGTGCAGGAACGCCGAGGTCAGCAGCCGGTAGTACTCGCCCTCGGCGACCAGCGGCGGGATCAGCCCGAAGTCGTAGCGGATCAGATCGGCGTCCCCCAGCCCGTACTGCAGCAGGAAGACCACGACGTTGACCGCGATCAGCGCGTAGGTCAGCCGCGGAACGGTGGCCACCTCGCCGCCGAACCTGCCCTTGGCGTGCCGGATGTCGCGGTTGCCCTGGTGGACGCATTCGGGACACTGGAAGCCGACCGACGCCTCGACCATGCAGTCGGGGCAGATCGGCCGTTCGCAGCGCGTGCAGCGCACGTACGTCTCGCGTCCGGGGTGCCGGTAGCAGGTGGGCACCCCGGTCTGCTCGGAAGCCGGGGGAGTGTCTGTCACGTCAGGACAACGGTCAGCGGCGCTCGATCGTCACCGACTCCAGCTTGACTTCCTCCTTCGGCCGGTCACCGGGAAGCGTCTCGACCTTGCCGATGACGTCGACCACGTCCTGGCCCTCGACCACCTCGCCGAAGATGGTGTGGCCGCCGTTCAGCCACGGGGTCGGCACGGTGGTGATGAAGAACTGCGAGCCGTTGGTGCCCCGGCCGCCCTGGATGCCCGCGTTGGCCATCGCCAGCAGGTAGGGGCGGTCGAACCTGTTCTGCGCGTGGATCTCGTCGTCGAACTGGTAGCCGGGGCCGCCGACGCCGCGGCCCAGCGGGTCGCCGCCCTGCAGCATGAAGTTGTCGATCACCCGGTGGAAGATCGTCCCGTCGTAGAGCGGCGTCTTGGAGACGACGCCGGTCTCCGGATGCCGCCACTCCTTCGTGCCCTCGGCCAGACCCACGAAGTTCTCGACGGTCTTGGGAGCCAGTTCGGGGAACAGGCGAATGACGATCTTCCCCTGGCTGGTGTTGAACGTCGCAAGTGTCTCGGCCATGGCTCCTCCTGATGGTTGTCAGCACCGACCCCGTCATCCTGCCACGGTCTTCAAGCTCCACGTTCACAAGGTGTGACGTGCGCCCGGGTCAGGTGTGACGTGCAGGGCGCAGGGAAGGGAGGTTTCAGGACCGTCAGCTATTCGGGGGAGGAAACGTGTCCATGCGCCGTTCCGTGAAGAGAGCGCCCAAGGAGGTCGACCGGAGGCTCCGCCTGAAGACCCGAGGCGTGTCCGGTGCTCTGCAGAACTCCGGCATGCCGGGCCACCGTTCGAAGGGCATGGGTCACCCGAAGGGGATGAGCCGTCCCACGGGCATGGCCCGCCGGGGCATGAGCCGCCCGAAGGGCATGGCCCGCTCCATGGGCATGAACGGCTCGAAGCGCTTCGGCCGTTCGATGGGCATGGGCGGCTCGAAGGGCCTGGGCCGTTCCATGGGGATGGGCCGCTCGAAGGGTCTCGGCCGCTCCATGGGGATGGGCGGCTCCATGGGGGCGGGCCACTCGATGGGGATCGGCCGCTCGAAGGGCCTGGGCCGCTCGAAGGGTCTCGGTCGCTCCATGGGGATGGGCGGCTCCATGGGGACGAAGGGCCGTGGCGCCATGGCCGGGAAGCTGGCCGGGTCCCAGCTGAAGTCCCGGGCGCGCACCGGCATATCGCGCGCGCGGACCGGGGCCTCCCGCGTGCAGACGGGGATGCACCGGTCGCAGACGGGGATGCACCAGGCGCACACCGGCGCCACGAAGGCCATCGCCTGGATGATCCCGGCCTCGATCGCCGCGCGCCGGGTGGCCTCCCACCGGATGACCGCCGCCCGCGGCTGGACCGCGCCGCGGATCGAGCGCGCCGCCGTCTACTTCAACGGCAGCATGGCGCCGAAGATCGGCTCCGCGCTGAGCGACACCGCCGCCTGGATCGAGCCGGACAAGCACCGCCACCGCACCCGCAACACCCTGCTGGGCGGTCTCGCCGTGTGTCTGGCGGGCGCCGCCGTCGCGATGATGACGTCCCGGCGCCGGCACCAGATGGAGCACCTGCTGGAGCCGGAGGAGAGCCTGGAGACCGAGCGCTACCGCCGGGAGCAGACGTACTCGGGCTCCTACGGCCCGAGCGCCACCGGCCAGAGCCCCTCTTCCTACGGGGGCGGTTCGGTCTCGGGCACCCGCGGCACGGGCGGCATCGCGCCCGAGTGAGACCCGGGTGAGCTGCGCTGACCGGGCTACCCGCCCTACCGGCGGGTAGCCCATTTTTTAGGTACATGTACCTTTACCCCATGTTCAAGGATGGCGCGCGCCGACTGGCCGGAGAAGCCGTGCACCGGGCCTACGCACTGATCCGCAGGCTGGGCGAGATCAGCCCCGCCTCCCCCGGGGGCAAGCGCTTCCACCATCTGGGCGAAGGCGCGTGCATCGCCTTCCCGCAGGGCGCCATCTTCGGCGAGCCCTGGATCTCGGTGGGCGCGCACACCCTGGTCGGCACCCACGTGTCCATCTCCGCGGGCTTCGTCCCCGGGCTGGACCTGGGACCCGACGTCATCGTCCGGATCGGCGGGAGCTGCTCCATCGGCCGGGGCAGCCACATCGTCGGCCACCAGTCGATCGTCATCGGCGACGACGTGTTCACCGGTCCCTACGTCTACATCACCGACCAGAACCATACGTACGCGCAGATCGACGCGCCCATCGGCCGGCAGTGGCCGGAGAACAGCGCCGTCGAGATCGGCGACGGCTGCTGGCTGGGGACCGGGTCGATCATCCTGCCGGGGACGAGGCTGGGTAAGAACGTGGCGGTGGCCGGCGGCGCGGTGGTCCGCGGCGAGTTCCCCGACAACTGCGTCATCGCGGGCGTGCCGGCGAAGATCGTCCGCCGCTACGACGCCGAGGACGGCTGGCTGCCGCCGATGAAGAACCGGCCGACCGCCACCGCCGAGGAGCTCGCCCTGCTGTCCCTGGACGGTCTGCGCGGCCTCCAGGAGCTCCAGGACCGCATCCGCGGGGAGGACGCCGCCAAGCGCGAGCAGGCGGGCTGACTCAGCGCCCCAGGTACTTCTTGCCGGGCTTGGGCTTCTTCTCACCTTCCGAGGCCGCCAGGACGTCCGAGACGGACGCCAGGGTCAGCCCCTTGCGCTTGGCCGCCTTGAGGATGCGCGGAACGGCGTCCACGGTCGTGGGGTGGATGTCGTGCATGAGGATGATCGAGCCCTCGCGCAGCCCCTTGATGGCGCGGCGGGCGACGAGGGCGCTGTTCTTGTTGCGCCAGTCGTCGGTGTCCACGCTCCACAGGACCACCGCCATGCCGTCCTTGCGGGCGTGCTGCTCGACCCGCTTGTCGGTGGCGCCGTAGGGCGGCCGGAAGAGGTTCGGGGGGAAGCCGAGCACGCTCCTGACGATGCGGCTCGTCCCGTCCAGCTCACGTTCGACGGACTTGTCGGATTCCGCGGTGAGCTGCAGGTGCTTCTGGGTGTGGTTGCCGACCTCGTGGCCCTCTTCGGCCTCGCGCAGAAGGACGTCGGGGTACTGCGCGGCGTTCAGGCCGATGACGAAGAACGTCGCCTTCGCCTTGGCGGCGGCGAGCATGTCCAGCAGCCGCTCGGTGTCGGGTCCCGGCCCGTCGTCGAAGGTCAGCGCGACGCACTTGAGCTTGCGGCAGTCGGTCTTCGGCCGCTCGAAGCTCGGCGGCAGGGTCGGCAGTGGCGGAAGCAGCGGTTCATCCGGTTTCTCCGCCGCCTGTGCGTGCTTCTTCTGCGCCCAGGTCCACTCGATCCGGTGGGCGTCGCTCGCCGATCCCCCCGAGATCAGCATCAGCCCCATCAGCCCGGCGACACCGATCGCCAGCCGCCTACCCCAACGCACGGCTCCCCGCATTCCTCGCGGCCGTCACGGCCATCGGAGTTGAGAACTCTGTCGCCATAAAAGACGAGAAAGCCCTAGAAGCAAGAAATGCTACAGGCCGGACCCGTCTTCGGGCCCGGCCTGTCGCGTTGGTCGGTGGAGCTCAGGTCGCGGCGCCGGTCAGCGGCGCCCGCGACTCAGGCGGTCGTCGAACGGCGCTGGCGGTACGGGCGCTCGCCGCCCGAGGAGTTCCCGCCGCCGTGCCGGCCCGCGCCGCCGCGGTGGGCGCGGTTGCCGCCGCCCTCGCGGTCGTTGCGCTCCCGGTACGGACGCCCGCCGCGCTCGCCGTCGCGGCCGCCGTCACGACCACCCTGGTAGCCGCCTTCGCGGTTGCCCTGGTAGCCGCCGCTCTCACGGTTGCCCTGGTAACCGCCTTCGCGGTTGCCGCCCTGGTAACCGCCGCCTTCGCGGCCGCCCTGGTAGCCGCCCTCACGGTTGCCGCCCTGGTAACCGCCTTCGCGGTTGCCCTGGTAGCCGCCCTCGCGACCGCCGCGGTAGGGACGGCGCCCGCCCTCGGAGGAGCCGCCGCCCTCGCCGTCGCGGAACCGGCGCGGACCGCCGCCGCCGCGGCGCGGGCCGCGGCCGAAGCCGCCGCCCTGGCGACGCGGGCGCTTCTCCTGCTCGGGGATGATCGGCTCGGGGATGGGCTCGCCGGAGGGCTCGCGGGCTCCGGTCAGCGCGATCAGCGCCGGGTCCATCGAGGTGACCTTGAGCCGCTCGGCCTGGATGCCGGCGCGGCGCATCATCGACGTGGTCGCCCGCACCTGGTGGGAGAGCACCATCGTGACGACGGTGCCCTTCTCCCCCGCCCGCGCGGTGCGGCCGGCGCGGTGCATGTAGTCCTTGTGGTCGGCCGGCGGGTCGACGTGCAGCACCAGGGTGACGTCGTCCACGTGGATGCCGCGCGCGGCGACGTCCGTGGCGACCAGCACGCTGATGCGGCCCTCGCGGAACTCGGCCAGCGTGCGGGTGCGCAGGTTCTGCGACTTGCCGCCGTGCAGGCCCGCCGCGCGCACGCCGACCGACGTGAGCTGCTTGGCGATCCGGTCGACGCCGTGCTTGGTGCGGGCGAACAGGATCGTCCGGCCCTCACGGTTGGCGATCTCGGCGGTGATGGTGTTCTTCTCCTTCGGCGGGACCAGGAGAAGGTGGTGCTCCATCGTGTCGACCGTGTCGTCGATCTCGCTGAGCGCGTGGGTGACCGGGTCGTTGAGGTACTTGTTGACCAGGACGTCGACCTCGCGGTCGAGGGTGGCCGAGAACAGCATCCGCTGCCCGCCGGGCCGGACCTCGTTCAGGATGTCGGTGACGTCGGGCAGGAAGCCCATGTCGGCCATGTGGTCGGCCTCGTCCAGCACCGCGATGCGCACGTCCGACAGGTCGCAGGCGCCCTGGCGCATGAGGTCCTTGAGGCGGCCGGGGGTGGCCACCAGGATCTCGACGCCGCGGCGCAGCGCGTCGATCTGGCGGGGCATCGAGGTCTGGCCGATGACCGTCTTCATCCGCAGGCCGACGGCGCGGCCGAGCGGCTCGATGACGGTCTGCACCTGCTGGGCCAGCTCGCGGGTCGGCACCAGGATCAGGCCGAGCGGCTTCTTCGGCCGGGCCTGCTGGTGGGCGAGCAGGGTGAGCAGGGGGAGGCCGAAGCCGAGGGTCTTGCCGGAGCCGGTCTTACCGCGGCCCAGGATGTCCCGTCCGGCGAGCGCGTCGGGGATCGAGGCGGCCTGGATGGGGAAGGGGTGGGTGATCCCGCCGCGCGCGAGGGAGTCCACCAGCGCGCTGGGCAGGCCGAGCTCGGCGAAGGAGGGCAGGGTCTCTTCTTCCGTGGCGGGGGTGGGCAGGGCAGGGGATACGTCTGACACGTACAGCCTTCCGAGAGGGGGGCACGTCTCGGGAGGCCCCCTGTGCCGGCGGCACGTGAATGAGGAGGGTCGCTGCAAGGACGAGCCCGGCGGCCGAGGACCGGCACACCGTGAAATGGGTGAACACTGGACTAACGTCGGGAGAACCAGGTTTATGCCAGGTTCTCCACAACAGCTGCTCAGCATACCCGCCTTCGCCCGGCGGCTAGGCCGTTCCGTCCCGCCGCGCCGCCTTCTCCCTGCGGGCGATCAGGCCCTCCACCTGCCCGTTCAGCTTGGCACCCATCGGCCAGCCGACGTAGTGCGTGAGGAAGATGACGATCTCCCGCAGCTCGGCGGCGTCGAGCTCGCCGTTGTCCAGGGCGGCGGGGAGCTGGAGGTCCAGCACGTCGTTGAGGCCCTGTCCGGCCAGCAGGCCGATGAGCAGCAACCTGCGCTCGCGCATGGTCAGGCCCTCGCGGGTCCAGATCTCGGCGAAGAGGTGGTCGACGGTGTAGCCGAAGAACTCGTCGCCGGGGCTGTCGGTGACGTCGAAGCCGTAGACCTCGGTCATCTTGCGCAGGCCCAGCTCACGCCGTCCGGTCGCGTCAGTCACGGGGCACCCCCAGGGATTCGGGCAGCAGTTCGGCGGCGAGTTCGGCCAGGGGGGTCGCCACGCCCAGCTCGCCGGCGAGCTCCCGGGCCAGGGCCAGGTCCTTGTCGCCCAGGGCCAGGACGTGCGTGAAGACGTCGTGCAGGGGGTCGTCGGCGGCCAGGGGGCCGGTCTCGGACCGGAGCATGATCGAGCCGGGCCCGCCGGTGATCCCGTCGCTGTGCCGCACCACCCGGGCCAGCCTGCGCAGGGAGACGCCGGCCGCCTCGGCCAGGCGCTGCGCCTCGCCCGCGGCGGTGAAGGCGACGAAGTGCAGCAGGTTGCGGGCGAGCTTGGCGTGGGTGCCCGCGCCGACCGGCCCCATGTGCACGGTCAGCCCCGACCAGGGGGCGAAGGCCTCCTGGCAGCGGGCGAATGCCTCCTTGGAGCCGCCGACCATGACGGCGAGATCGCCCTGGTGGGCTCCCATGAAGCTGCCGCTGACGGGCGCGTCGACGACCTCCACCCCGTACGGCTCGGCCTCGGCCGCCAGCTCGACGGCGGTCTGGGCGCGGACCGTGGAGTGGATCGCGATGACCGACCCGGGGGAGAGCAGCGGCAGGAGGACGGCGCAGACCTCCCGCACCTGGGCGTCGTCGCGGACCATCAGCCCGACGACGTCCGCCTCGGCGACGTCCTCCAGCCTGCGGGCGCCCCTGGCGCCCTTGTCCACCAGCTCCTGTACGGCCTCCGGGCGCACGTCGTAGACGATCACGCCGTGTTCCGCCAGGTGACCGGCCATCGGGGCGCCCATCTGGCCCAGGCCGACGAAACCGATCATCACCGCACCTCGCCGGGGGAGTCCGCCGTCGTGTACCAAACGATTGTTTTAGACACGTGTCCAGATTACGGTCCAGGTCATCTCCCGGCAAGGAACCGGGGAACTCCAGCGCTTCCCCGCAGGTGCGCGCGGCACGCCGCGCAAGATTCGACCCATGCGATCCGGCAGCCCGCTGCTCCCCAAGCTGGGGGTGGAGCGGCTCAACGCCTTCTCCGACGGGGTCTTCGCCATCGCCGCGACCCTGCTGGTCCTCGACCTGAGCACGCCCGACGACCTCACTCCCGAGCAGTTCCGCGCGGACCTGTACCACAACATCCCGTCCATGCTGACCTACCTGCTCAGCTTCGCGGTGGTCGGCGTCTTCTGGGTGCGCCACCACCAGATCCTCTCGCTGGCGCGGGCCGTCTCCCCCGGGCTGCTCCTGCTGAACCTGCTCTTCCTGGCGCTGATCGCCCTGATCCCGTTCCCCACGTCGCTGCTGGGCAACTACTACGACGACCCGCTGGCACCCGCGTTCTACGCGACCGTCGTGGGGTGCGCCGACGTCATCAACATGGGGCTGATGCTCTTCATCGGCCGCAGGCCCGACCTGCGGCGGCCCGGCCTGCATCCGGCGCTGGTGCGCGCCCATCTGCTGCGGCCCGGCCTCTCGGGGCTGATCGCCTTCGCGTCCGTTCCCGTCGCCTACCTGGTCTCCGCCGGGGCCGCCGAGCTCACCTGGCTCCTGCTGATCCCCGTCCGGCTCCTCGTCTCCCGCCACGTCCACCGCAGGGTGGCGAGCCGGGCCGATCAGGAGGAGCCGCGGAGGTAGGGCTCCAGGAGTTCGCGGGCGAGGGCGCGTGCCTTCTCCTCGGCGAGGGCGCCGCTCTCCAGCATCAGGGACGCGCGCTGGATGACGGCCTGGATCAGCTCACCCATCTCCGCGGGGTCGTCGCAGCCCAGGGCGACGAGCGCCTCGTCCAGGGGGGTGCGCAACCGGTCGTGCAGGACCTTGCTGGACTCGGCCAGGAACTCCCTGCGGGCGAAGGCGGCCAGCCCGCGGGCGATGGCGTGCTCGCCGGAGGCCACCAGGTGGAGGTTGGCGTCCACGTAGGCCAGGGCGCGGTCCGCCGGGGCGGACGCCTCATCGACGCGCGCCTCGACGTAGGCCGCCCACCGGGGGAACATCTCGATGATGACGGCTTCCAGCAGGTCGTCCTTGGAGCCGAAGTACTGGTAGATGCTGGAGCGGGCCAGGCCGGTGCGCTTGGCGACCGCGGCCAGGCTCGGCGGCTCGCTTCCGCCCTCGGCGAGGATGCCCCGTGCCGCGTCCAGGATGGCCTTGCGCTGCATGGCGCGGTGCTCCGCGACGGTGGCCGCCTGAATCTTCGGCACGGGATCTCCCCACTCCTGCCTAGTCGATGCGCGAGAGCCTTCCGTCGACCATCTCGTGGACGGTGTCGCAGTGGCCCAGCACGTCATGGTCGTGCGTCACCATGATGGTGGCCACTCCATGTTCCCTGGTCTCGCGGGCGAGCAGTTCGACGATCTCGCGGCTGCGCTGCCGGTCGAGCGCGGCGGTCGGCTCGTCCACCAGGAGCAGGCTCGGGCCGGTCATCAGCGCGCGGGCGATGCCCACCCGCTGGCGCTCGCCGCCGGAGAGCTGGTGCGGGCGCCGCTTCGCCTTCTCGGCCAGCCCGACCTCGGCGAGCAGCTCCAGCGGATCGCGCCCCTTCTTCCCGCCGAACTTCACGGGCAGGCGCAGCTGGTCCTCGGCCGTCAGCGCCGGGATCAGGTTGCCGGACTGGAAGACGAACCCGATGGCCTCCCTGCGCAGCGCCGTACGCTCCCGATTGCCGGCGACCGTCATGTCGCGGCCGGCGACCAGCACGGTGCCGGATGTGGGCGTCGTGAGGCCGCCCGCGACGGCCAGGAGGCTGGACTTTCCGGCGCCGGACGGACCGACGATGGCGACGAACTCCCCCGGCTTCACGACGAGCGACACGTCGCTCAGCGCGTTGACGATGTCTTCGCCGTCGCCGATCTGCAGGTTCACGTCCCGCATGACCAGCCCCGATGTGCTCTTCTCGGAACGTGCCTCGGACACGGTCTCGGCCGGTTTCATCGGCTGCCTCCCAGGGCGGTCAGGGGATCCACGGCGGTGATGCGCAGCACCGCGCCGAGCGCGCCCGCCACGCCGAGGAGGACGAGCAGCGCGGCGGCCGTCGCGACGGCGCCGGCCTCCAGCGCGAACGGCGCGGTGCCGCCGATCAGGCTGCCGAGCCCGACGCCGACGGCCACGCCGACGCCCACCGCCAGGGCCAGGAGGATGAGCGCCTGGGCGAGGGCGTCGCGCAGCAGGTAGCCCGTGGGCGCGCCCATCGCGCGCATCACGGCGATCTCCTGCTTGCGCTGGATCGTCAGGACGGTGAAGAACGCGCCGACGACCAGCGCGGAGATGGCGTAGAGGAACACCTCGATGAGCTGGAGCGTCGCCGTCTCGGCGCTGTAGCCGGGGGAGGCGTCGAAGGAGTCGGCCAGGGCGAGGCTCTCGGTGCCCGCCGCCCGGTCGCCCGCCGCGAGGTCGGCGGAATCACCCTTCACTGCGACCGCGGTGATCTCCCGGTAGGCGCGCTCGGGCACCTCGTCGCCCGGTCCCGCTCCGACGTGCACCTCCTGCCAGGTGCGCAGCGGCACGTAGGCGACGTCCACGTGGCCGTAGGTGTGCTGGTCGGGGAGCGTCCCGACGACCTTCAGCTCGGTGCCGATCCGGGCGATCTTGATCGTGTCACCGATCTTGATCCCGTCGTCGACGGCCGTCTTGCTGACGACGATCCCGGCGGGGGCGTCGCCGCTCAGCCGCGCGCCCTGGGCGACCGCGGGCGAGAGGTAGGAGCCGGGCTCCACGCCGAACAGCGCCAGGTCGATCTCGACGCCGTCGCCGCTGCGGCCGTTGACCAGGACGTTCCCGAACGGCGCGGCGTCCTCCACCCCGTCCCGCTCGGCCCAGGCCCGGACCGCGGCGGTGTCCACGACGCTGCGCGAGAAGGCCGACGCGTGCTGCACGCCCTTCTCGAAGGCGAAGGACGTCGCGGGGAGCCGCTGCAGCCCGGACACTCCGTCGTTGACCAGCCCCACCGACAGTCCGGAAAGCAGCACCATGAGCACGGCGATCAGCGCCACCACGGCGCCCATGAGCCCGAACCGGGCGCGGGCGAACTTCAGTTCCTTCAGTGCCAGGAACACGGGCACCGTCCCTGGGACGGGATTTTTATCGACATCATGTCGGCATCGTATCGACGCCTTGTCGATAACCCTGGGCACCCCCTTTTTCCGGGTCTCATCCCGCCGGGCGGCCGCCGAGGCCCTGCTCCCGCGCGAGGATCGCGGCCTGCACGCGGGAGCGCAGGTCCAGCTTGGTCAGGATGTGGGAGACATGCGACTTCACGGTCGTCTCGCCGATGTTGAGGCGGCGCGCGATCTGCTGGTTGGACAGGCCCTCGCCCAGGCGGACGAGGACGTCGCGCTCGCGGTCGGTGAGCTCGTCCAGGCCCGGGGGCCGGGCCGGGGCGGGGGCGGGCGCGACGAACCGGGAGATCACCCGGCGGGTCACCTCCGGGGACAGCACGCCCTCGCCGCGCGCCACCAGGCGCACCGCCTCCACCAGCCGCGGGGCCTCGACGGACTTGATCAGGAAGCCCGCGGCCCCGGCCTGCAGCGCGCTGTAGACGTACTCGTCGAGATCGAAGGTCGTGAGGATCAGGACCTGGCAGACGCCCTCCCGGACCAGGACCCGGGTGGCCTCGATGCCGCCGCCCGGCATGCGGACGTCCATCAGCACCACGTCGGGCCGCAGGCTCCGGGCCATCCGCACCGCGCCGTCGCCGTCCGCGGCCTCGCCCACGACCTCGATGTCCTCGGCCCGGTTCAGGACGAGCACCAGCCCCTGCCGCACCGCCGCGTGGTCGTCCGCGACCAGCACCCTAACGCTCATTCCGCTCCCTCTCTCCCGCCACGGGGAGCACCGCGTGGACCCGCCAGCGGTCGCCGTCCCGTCGCGCCGTCACCGTTCCCCTGATCGCCGCGGCCCGCTCGCGCATGTTGAGCAGCCCGGCTCCCGCGCCGGGCAGGACGGGCTCCCCGCCCCGCGTCAGCTCGTTGACGACCTCCACGTGCAGGTCGCCGCCCTCGGGGAACACCCTGACCCACGAACGCGCCCCGGCCGCGTGCTTGATCGCGTTGGTCAGCGCCTCCTGCACGATCCGGTAGGCGGTGAGGTCCACGGAGGCGGGCAGCCCGGCCGGCGGCGCCGCGCCCCCTTCGACGGCGACCTCCAGTCCGGCGGCCCGCGCCGAGTCCAGCAGGAGGTCCAGCTCCGCCAGCCGGGGCGGCGCCGTGTCGGGGATCCGCCGGTCCTGCGGATCCTGGCTGCGCAGCAGTTCGATCATGGCGCGCATCTCCCGCAGTGCCTCGACGCTGTTCTGCCGGATGGCGCGCAGCACGTCGTCGACGATCTCCCGCTCGTCCCGCCTCGGATCCACCGCGCCGGACTGGAGGGCGATGGCCGACAGATGCCCGGCGATCACGTCGTGCAGGTCCCGCGCCATCCGCGCCCGCTCCTCCGCGACGGCCGAACGGCGGTCGAGCTCGGCGATCCTGGCCTGCTGCTCGGCCCGCAGCCGCTCCGTCTCGGCGGTCTCGCGCTCCTGGCGCACCGTCACGCCCCACCACACCGGGACGAGGACGAGGTCCAGCATCAGCAGGACCAGCAGGACGACGACCTGCAGGTCCTGCGCCGTGGCGAAGAGGACCACCGCGATGGCGACCGTCAGCGCCATGACGGTGCGCGCGAGCAGGCGGCTCGCCCTCTTGGAGGCGTGGAGGACCGCGCTGTGGAGCAGTTCCCACAGCGCCAGCAGCATGGCGACGCTGAAGCCCGCCAGCAGGTCGAGCGCGCCGAATAGCACGCCGACGCCGAGCGCGGGCAGCGGCCTGGTCCTGCGGACCAGGACGGCGGCGCAGGCGCCCGCGAGCACGACCAGCCGCCACGGGAGGGGGACCGGCCAGGGCGGCTCCTTGCCCCAGGCGAAAGGATCCCAGCCGGCCGAAAGGAACACGACGCCCAGGACGAACAGCCCCGCCGCGGGCAGGACGTCTTTCCGCGCGAGGCTCCGACCCCGCAGGACACCGGTAACGGACACATGATGATGAAACCACGGCAGTCGTCGGTTCCCCCGCCCGTTCTCCCTGTTCAGAGGGCATCTCATCCGAAAGTCGGAGCCGCGGGAGGCGGATCCGGCCGGCCGTCCTCCGAAGTGATGGCGGGCTCCCCTACCGATCGCCGAAGACGCGGCGGGCCGCCTCCGATGAGACTCCCGTCATGGAACAAGGCACGGTTCTCCCGCCTGCGAAGGCGGCTCCGTCGGCAGCGTCGGGCACGGACCGGCGCATCGATGTGCTGGACGTCCTCCGGGGCATCGCGATCATCGGCACGCTCGGCACGAACATCTGGCTCTTCACCCACCCGATGGGGCCGCCGAGCATCTTCTCCGCCGCGCCCGACACCGGATCCGCCCTGGAGCTCCTCCTCCGCTACCTCACGAACGGCAAGTTCCTGGCGCTGCTCACCCTCCTGTTCGGCGTGGGCCTGGAGCTCCAGTACCGGTCCGCTCTGCGGAAGGGGAAGCGCTGGCCCGGCTGGTACCTGTGGCGGACCGCCCTGCTGTTCGTCGAGGGGGCGCTGCACTTCGTCCTCGTCTTCGAGTTCGACGTCCTGGTCGGCTACGCGTTCATCGCGCTGATCGTCGCCTACCTGGTCGGCCGCGGCGAACGCAGCGTACGCCGGTGGATGGCGGGGATGGGCGCGGTGCACCTGGCGCTGGTCGTCCTGATCACCTTCGCCCTGCTCACGGCGAACGCCTCCGGCGGCGGCGCGCTCGGGCACCCCGACGTCTACGCCGCGGGCGGCTACCTCGACCAGGTCGAGCTGCGGCTGAGCCGGTTCCTCCTGTTCCGCTTCGAGACGTTCCTCGTGATCCCGATGGGCGTCGTGCTCTTCCTCCTCGGCTCCCGCCTGCTTCAGGCCGGGGCGTTCGAGGACGGCGAGCGCGGCACCCGCCTCCGCAACCGGCTGATGCTCGTCGGGCTGGGCGTCGGCGCCCCCCTGAACCTGGTGACCGCCTTCGCGGGCCCCGCCTGGTTCATGGTGGACCGGTACCTGCTGCCGCCGCTGGTGGCCGTCGGCCTCCTCGGCCTGGTCACCACCCTGGTGCACCGCGCCACCGGCGTGCCCGGCCTCTTCCGCCGCGGCATGACGGCGGTCGGCCGGACCGCCCTGTCCGGCTACGTGTTCCAGAACCTGGCGGCCTCCGCGCTCTGCTACGGCTGGGGGCTGGGGCTCGCCGCCCGGCTCGACTGGGCGCGCCCGTGGTGGCCGGTCCTCGCCTGGGCCGGGATCGTCACCACGCTCACGATCCTGTCGTCGCTGTGGCTGCGGAGGTTCAGCCGGGGACCGCTGGAACTCGTCTGGCACCGGGCGTACCTGGCTCCCCAGCGCTCGGACCGCTCCTGAACCCGCCCTCGCGCGAGGGGCACCCGGCGGACCGGCGGCGCCGCGCCGGTGCCGCCGACGGCCTCCGTCCGTGGACCGGGGCCTTCACCCGGACGAGCGGAGGAGGCGGACCACGGCGGCGACGCGGCGGTGCCGGGCGTCGTCGTCGGGGGAGAGGCCGAGCTTGGCGAAGATGCGCTGGGTGTGCTTCTCGACGGCGCCGACGGTGACCACCAGCGCTTCGGCGATCGAGGTGTTGGAGCGGCCCTCCGCCATCAGCGTGAGCACCTCGCGTTCGCGGGGCGTCAGCGCGGCGAGCGGGTCGCGCCGCCGGTCCATCAGGCCGCGCACGACGGCCGGGTCGAGCACCGTCCCGCCGTCGGCCACGGTGTCGAGCGCGTCGAGGAAGTCGTCGATCTCGCTGACGCGGTCCTTGAGCAGGTAGCCGGTGCCGCTCGGGTCACCGGCGAAGAGGTCCTCGGCGTAGGGGATGACGACGTACTGCGAGAGCACCATCACCCGCGCCTCCTGCCACGTCCTGCGCACCTCCAGCGCGGCCCGCAGCCCTTCGTCGGTGTGGCTGGGCGGCATCCGGACGTCGACGATCCCGACGTCCGGACGTTCCCGCAGCATCGCCTCGACGTACGAGGGCCCGTCGCGGACCGCCGAGACCACCTCGTGCCCGGCCTCGCCCAGCAGCAGTTGCAGGCCCTCCCGCAGCAGCGCCGAGTCGTCGGCGACCACTACGCGCATCAGCGCCGGTCCACCGGGACGCACGCCCTCACCAGGGTCGGGCCGCCGATCGGCGAGGAGACCGTCAGCTCCCCCTCGACCGCCTCGATCCGCCGCGCCAGCCCGGCCAGGCCGAGCCCCTTGCCCTCGTGCGCGCCGCCGACACCGTCGTCGGACACCTCCACCACAAGCCCCATGCCCGACATGCTGACATGGACTTCGGCCTGCCCGGCCCCGCTGTGCTTGGCGACGTTGGTGAGCGCCTCGGCGACCACGAAGTAGGCGGCCGTCTCCACGTGCGGCGGAAGCTCGCCCGGCACGTCCGCCCTGACCGTCGCGGGCACCGGGCAGCCCTGCGCCATCTCCTCCACCGCGGCGACCAGCCCGCGGTCCACCAGCAGCGGCGGCGCGATCCCGCGCGAGAGCGACCGCAGCTCGGCGACCGTCTCCGTGGCCTGGCGGCGAGCGTCCTCGATGAGCTGCCCGGCCCGCTCCGGATCCCGGTGGACCTGACGGCGCGCCCGGCCGAGGTCCATCGCGAGCCGCACCAGCCGCTGCTGCGGCCCGTCGTGGATATCGCGCTCCAGCCGCCGCAACGACGCCGACTCCGCGACCCGCGCCGCGTCCCGCGACCCCTCGGCCCGGTCGACCCGCCCCTGGAGCTCCGCCCGCCCGCACAGCAGCGCCCTGGCCGGCCCGGCGTGCGTCAGCGCGGCCGCCCTGATCACCCAGGGCAGGGTCACCAGCGCGAAGATCCCGAACCCGGTGTTGAGCATGATCTCCGGCTCGCGCCCCTCACCGAGCCCGATGAGCGACGCCAGGGTGTCATCGCCCTCGTTCATGGGCAGGAAACGCTCCCAGTACCAGTAGGTCAGCCCGCCCCCGACGGCCGCCCACCACGCCACCACCAGCGTGGCCGCGACCGTGCCGGTGAACAGGCCCACCACCGACCACACGACGTCCAGCCAGCTCTGCGGATCCCGCAGCGGCGTGAGGACCCGCCGCACGACCCCGTCGTCCTCCCGCGCCCGCAGATAACGCGGCCCAGGCGCGTCCTTGCCCAGCATCCCCCGCAGCCGCACCCGCTCCGCCACCGCGAACCCGCGCGACATCAGCACCGCCAACGCCATCAGCGCGAGCCCGATCCCCAGCACGGACAGCCCCGCCCCGGCCACGAGCACCGACACCACCACCACGAAAGCGGCCAGCGAGATCAGAAAGGAGGTGAGCGCGTAAGCGGATTCGTGCAGCACCCGCCGGACACCGCGCACCCGCGTCGGTGGCCGTCCGAACCGCATCGTGGTCGTCGTCATGCCCTTCATGCTCCTCGCCGCCCCGAACCGACACCATCCGGCCAGCCCGACACTTCCGAGCCCGACCACCGCGCCCCCCGAGCCGAGGATCCCCGTCTACTTCCCGCCGACGGCACCCCGGTAGAGCCCATACGCGGCTTCCAACCCGCCCACGACCATCAGCACGACTCCGACCTTGGTCAACGTGACCACCGGCGTCTCGACATCACCGGCGAACGACCAGAGGGTCAGCCCGATCACGAAGGTGACACCGCCCCAGACCACCGCCTTGGAACCCGCGCCCATCATCGCCTCCCCATCCCGATATGCGGCCTTCTCCCGGATCCTCGCAAGGTCCGGCACGAACCACACCCGTCAAAAGGAGGAGACGAACGCCGCGCGTCCTCCACCGCTCCTCAGCGGACGGAGAAGATCCGGTCGAGCCGGTGGTCGATGAGGCTCAAGACCGATGCGGGGGTGCGCCGACCGAGCAGCTGTTGTAACCGGAAGGGCGTCAACGTTCGTCAGTGATCGGAGGTGAGCACGCAAAGACGCTCCCTGGTCTTTCGGATGGCGTTCTGCTGTGCGTCGAGGCGCGTGGCCAGGGCGTCCAGTTCGGCGCGAAGGTCCGGGCACATCTCCAGTGAAACGCCTTGGTCGCCGGTCCGCGCGCAGTCGATGTACCGGCGTATGGTGTCGGTTCCCAGGCCGGCGGCGATCATCGCCTTGATCTGGGCCACGCGCAGGATGTCGGACTCCGCATAGACCCGGTAGCCGTTGACGTCACGTGCGGGGACCAACAGGCCGCGATCCTCGTAGTGGCGCAGGGCTCGCGCACTGGCACCGGTCCGTTCGGCGAGTTCGCCGATCAGCACTCGTCCTCCCGCGGCTTGACCTTCACGTTGGCGTGAACCCTTATCGTCCAGCGCATGACCTCCACTGCAACCGGACGGCGGGCCTCGATCTTCCACGGCTACGGCGCCACACCCGATGACCATTGGTTCGGATGGCTCGCCGAACAACTCGAAGGCGCCCGCATCCCGACCACGGTCCCCGCTCTGCCGAACTCTGAAGCACCGGACCCGGATCAATGGACCGCAACGGTGGAAGCCGTCGTGGGAACACCGGACCAGGATGCGATCGTCGTCGCCCACAGCCTCGGCTGCATCACGGTCCTGCGACACCTTCTCTCACTGCCGGAACCGTGGCGTCTCGGCAACCTCGTCCTCGTCTCCGGCTTCGTCGACAGGCTCCCGGCGCTCCCGCTCCTGGACTCCTACATCGGCGACGGCCTGGACGTGGCAGGACTGAGCGACCGCATCGACCACCTCACGATCATCCGCTCGGACGAGGACCCCTACGTCCCCGCGGACCACACGGACCGTCTTGCCGACCTGCTCGGAACCTCAGCACTGATCGTCCCAGGAGCCGGGCACTTCCTGGCGTCCGACGGAGTGACAACGATTCCCCTCGCCCTCGACGCGATCGCATAACCGCCTCGGCTCAAGAACCGCCTGACGTACCGCGACGCCACTGCATTCCTACAGCACGGTCTTCGCCTTCAGGACTTGGACCAACGCCCCGAATGCAGCACGCCCGAACAGCAGAGCCGCCCACTCGGGATTCTTGGAGTCACGCACCGCAACGGTTGTTGCGACGCCCGCGAGCTCGACGCAGGCTCCGCCTTCCGAGTCGCTGTATGTGCTCTTCCGCCAGGACATCGTCGAAAGGTCGGTCACGATCACTTACCCTCCATGATCGATCGGATGAGCCACTCGGACTCTGCCGCCGATAGTGCAGCAGACCTGATCACGTCGATGTAGGCGACGTTCGTCCCGTCGTCGAAGCCGAGCAGCTGGCAACCTCCGGGGTGATAGACCGGAGCGCCCTCGGGGATGAGCTGTATGCAGACTTTGGGATCGCCCATCAAGTCGAGCATGCGTTTGCACTGCTCCTCCCGGAACTCATCCGGGATGCCGCGGATCACCCGCTCATGGCTGAGGATGAAGAGCCAGGGAGACTCCGCCTTCCCGAGGATCTCCTGCCGCTCCATCCGGATCGCCAGCAGTTCAGCCGCCTTGTCCGGGCGGGCCCCGACGCTGAACATATGGGTGGCGAACGCTTCCGTCTGCACGAGCCCGGTGACCAGCAACGGATCGTAGATGACGATTCTCTTGGCCTCCTTCTCGGCTTCCACCAGAGGCCTGAACCCGTTCGAGATGAGTCCGAGCCGCCGGGCCTCCACCATCTGTTCCCACAGTCGCCGAAAGGTGCCCCCTGTGGCGAAGAAGGTGTCGAGGTCGTCAGCCAGGCCTTCGGACGGAAGCTTCTCGAAGGTCTCGACCTTCCCCGGCCATTGGGGCGAGCACCCCAGGCGCTCGGCGAGCTTGTAACGCGAGAGCCCGGCGGTCTCCCTTCGAGCCCGCATCTCGATCACGAACGACTTCTGCGGCCCGAGCGCATCGGTTCCTTGCCGGTTTGCCATCAGGTGCCTCCGGGTGTCGAACCCACGCCCATCTCAGCTCTTGGACCAGATGAGCACCGTCCGGATGGTGAACGGTTCGTGGCACACGGTAACCGTCGCCTGTGACAGTCGTCCTGAAAATCTTGACGAAGGCGGCGGGCAAGGATTCGATCTGGACGGAGTTGCGGCTCTGAGGAGGGAAAACCGGCGTTAGGGGCCGCATCCCGTTCGACGCGGTGTTCGGGGGTCAGGGGCGGCGGGTGGCCCATACGGTGCGTACGGTCAGGTCGTCGCGGTGCGCGATGTTGTGCGGGCCGCCGGTGTCGAGGAGGCGGTCGAGGGCGGCGAGGTCTTCGGGGGAGAGTTCGGGGGCGGCGGCACCGCGGATGCGCTGCAGGCTGTTGAGGGCGTAGCGGCCGATCGCTTCGTTGTGGGAGCCCTCGATGTTCACGGTGATGGTGCGTTCGGCCTCGATGGTGAAGCCTGCGGCGGTCAGCATCGGGCCCCAGTCGGCGCCGCGGTGGGGCATGTGCTCGGCGTGGAGGCGGTCGGTCACGGCGTGGAGGCGTTCTTCCAGGCCGGGGCGGTCCTCGGGGGCGTTCTCGGGGAGGAAGCGGGGGAAGCCGGCCAGTTCGACGACGCAGAACAGGCCGCCGGGCGCGAGTACGCCGTGGACGGCGCGCAGGGTGTGTTCGGGGTCGGCCATGTGGTGCATCGAGGCCGACGCCCACACCAGGTCGGGTGAGCCGAGGTCGGGCCAGGCGGTGTCGTCGAGGTCGGCCTGCACGGTGCGCACGCGCTCCTCCAAGCCGAGGGCGCGTGCCTTCTCGCGCAGGCGCTGGAGGTGCCCGACGGATGCGTCGACGGCGATGACGTGCGCGTCGGGGAAGCGGTCGAGGAGGGCGAAGGTGCCCGCGCCCGTGCCGCATCCCAGGTCCACGATCTGACGCGGGTCGGTCTTCAGCGGCAGCCACCCGGTGATGGAGGCCGTGTGCTCGGCGAGGATCTCGGCGTCCAGGTCGAGGATCTCCGCCTGGCCGGCGTCGTCGTGCTCCTGGTGGTGGCCGTGGTGGCCGTGGTGGGAGGCGTGCGGGTGTGCTTGGTTCATACCTTCACAGTAGGCGGGCATGCGATCGGGGCAAAACTTCTCCCCGTTTAAGCAAGACGATGGCCCGATGCGTTGCCCGACGCGCAAGTCGTGGCCGTCGCACGGTCATTTGCGGGTGCCCTGAGCCTCGCGGTCGTCGCCCTCGCGCTGGTGGCCGCGGCGGGCGTCGCGGTCGAAGATGCCCAGGATCTCGCAGGGGCCGCCCTCGGCGCCGATCGCGTGCGGCATCATCGTGGGGAACTCGGCGGCCTGGTTGGCCTCGATGCGGAAGCGGCGGTTGCCGAGCATGAGGACCGCGGTGCCGGACAGGACCACGAGCCATTCGCGCCCCGGGTGGGCACGCATGCGCGCCGGGTTCTCGGGCGGCGGTCCGGTCAGGCGCTGGCGCATCACGACCATGCCGGGATCGCCCTTGACGGGCCAGCGCATCGAGCCGTGGGCGCTGTCGATCACCGGACTGGTGATGACGTCGTCGGTGGCGGTCTCCACGAGCTGATCCAGCGTGGTGTCCAGGGCCCGGGCGAGGATGACCAGCTGGTCCAGGGCGAGGCGGCGCCGGCCGTTCTCGATGCGGCTCAGCGAGGACTGGCTGAGGTTGGCGCGGTTGGCCAGCTCTTCCAGGGACCAGCCCTGCGCCACCCGCAGGGCGCGGATGCGTTTGCGCACGAGGCCGTCCAACTCTCCATCTTCTTGCGTCATAGGCAACATCGTATGCCCTTAGTGCAAAGCACGGTTAGTGTCATGTGCAGACGGCCCGGAACGTCCGGGGCCATCCACGAGAAAGGGCGGACAGCCATGACCCACTACACGAGCGACGCGCTGCCCGGTGGAACCGTCGACGCGGTGGTGATCGGCGGCGGCGCCGCGGGACTGAACGGCGCGCTGATGCTCGCCCGCTCCCGCCGCTCGGTCGTCGTGATCGACAGCGGCACTCCGCGCAACGCGCCGGCCGAGGCCATGCACGGTTTCATCGTCCTGGACGGCACCCCGCCCTCCGAGATCCTCCGGCGAGGCCGGGAGCAGGTGCGCCAGTACGGCGGCCACGTCGTCTTCGGCGAAGTGGCCTCGGCCGAGCCCACCACCCCGTCGGCCGACGGAGATCCACGCTTCACCCTCACCCTGGCCGACGGCCGGAGCGTGACCGCGCGCCGAGTGCTGGTGGCCACCGGCCTGCGCGACGTGCTGCCCGACGTGCCCGGCCTGGCAGAGCACTGGGGACACAGCGTGGTGCACTGCCCGTACTGCCACGGCTGGGAGGTGCGCGACGAGCCCATCGGCGTCCTCGCCACCAGCCCGGCCTCCGTCCACCACGCGCTCCTCTTCCGCCAGCTGACCGAGGACCTGACCTACTTCACCCACGGCACCCGCCTGGACGAGGACACTCGCGCCCGGTTCACCGCCCGCGGCATCCGCATCGTCGACACCCCGGTGCAGGAGGTCGTCGACGACGAGGACGGCGCCCTCGCGGGAGTGCGCCTGACCGACGGCCGGACCGTGGCCCGCCGCGTCCTGGCCGTCGCCACACGGATGCAGGCCCGCACCGACGGCCTGGACGGCCTGAAGCTGCCGATGGAGGACCTGCCCGACGACATGGGCCGCCGTTTCGCCTCGGGCATGGCCGGCTCCACCGAGGTACCGGGCGTGTGGGTGGCCGGCAACGCCACCGACCTCACCGCCCAGGTCGGCGCCTCCGCAGCGGCCGGCGCCCTGTCCGGCGCCCACATCAACGCCCACCTGGCCACCGCGGACACCGACGCGGCCCTCACCGCAGCCCAAGGCGAGGCCCCCGCCTCCTGACACCCCGGCGACGCTCCCACGCATGACCTGACGAAGCGCCACCCGCAGGCCCGCAGACGCTTCCTTCATTCGAAACCGAGCCGTGGAAGGGGGGCGGCCGGCGCCAAGGGTCATGCGGGGTCGCCGGGAGCCGGGATGGCGTGTTCGGCCGCACGGCTGACCTCCTCCCAGGCGGCCCAGGTGTCCATGCGGCGGCGGGAGATGTCGAAGGCCAGGTCGTAGACCATGCTGCCGAGGAGGAGGCGCAGGGGCGGGTCGTCGGAGGCGACCAGGTGCATCACGGCTTCGGCGGCCAGGCGGGGGTCGCTGTCGACGGAGCCTTCGGCCCACTGCTTCTGGAGTTCGGCGCGCAGCGGGTCGTACGCCTCCAGGGGTTCGGTCGCCGTCAGGCCGGTGGTGTAGAGGTCGGTCCAGTAGCCGCCGGGCTGCACGATGGTGACCTTCACCCCGAAAGCGGCCGCCTCCATCGCCAGAGCTTCGCTCATGCCCTCCAGCGCGAACTTGCTGGCGCTGTACATCCCGTTGCTGGGGAAGCCGCCCAGGGCGCCGATGCTGGAGATCTGCAGGATGTGCCCCGAACCCCGGGCGCGCAGGTGCGGCATGACGGCCTGGCTCACCCACAGGGCGCCGAAGAAGTTCGTCTCCATCTGGGCGCGGGCCTGGGCCTCGGTGAACTCTTCGAGCATGCCCAGGTGCAGGATGCCGGCGTTGTTGACCACGATGTCCAAACGGCCGAAGTGCTCGACGGCCCGGGCGACCGCGGCGAAGACGGCGTCCCGGTCGGTGACGTCCAGCGGCAGGGCCAGCAGGCGGCCCTCATGCGCGGCGACGAGCTCGTCCAACGGGGCGGTGTCGCGTGCGAGAGCGACGACGCGGTCGCCCGCTTCGAGGGCGGCCAGGGTGAAGGCACGGCCGAGGCCCTTGCTGGCACCGGTGATGAACCAGACGCGATTTCCGGAGGCGGTGGTCATGGAGAGACTCCTTCACAAGTTGAGACGAGACGGTCCGTCTCGCTTGATGCCTCTACCTTGCCCCCGTCGAGCCCCTAAGTCAAGACGAACCGTCTCGTCTTGTTTAAGATGGGCACATGACCACGGAACGCAGAAAGAGCCCCGACACCACCCGCCGCAGCGAGGCGTCGCGCCGCGCCATCCTCACCGCGGCGTTCGAGCTGACCGGGGAGGTCGGCTACGCCAAGCTCAGCATCGAGGGCATCGCCGCCCGCGCCGGCGTCGGCAAGCAGACCATCTACCGCTGGTGGCCCTCCAAGGGCGCCGTCCTGTTCGACGCGTTCCTCGCCCTCACCGAGGGAGCCGAAGGGGCCGGGGAACAGGAGGCGGCCCTGCCCGACACCGGAGACCTGGAGGCCGACCTCAAGACGGTCCTGCGCGCCACCGTCGACGAGCTGAACGACCCCCGTTACGACGAGCCCATGCGGGCGCTGAACGTCGAGATCCTCCAGGACCCCGCCCTCGCCGCCGCCTACGCCGAACGGCTCGACGGCCCCATGAAAGAGCTGAAGAAGACCCGCCTGCGCAACGCCCAGCAAGCCGGGGAACTCCCCGAAGGCCTCGACCTGGACCTCGCCATCGAGATGGTGTGGGGCCCCCTGCGCACCCGGTGGCTGGAGCGCAGGGGCCCCCTGACCCACGCGTACGCCGACCGGATCGTCGAGACGGCCCTCAACGGCCTCCGCCCCCGCCCGGCCTGAAAGCCGGGACCCCGGCCGAGGATCGGCAGGCCCCCGAACGTGAAGAGGCCCCGCTCCCAGAAGGGGAGCGGGGCCCGAGTGTGGAGCCGTGGGGAATCGAACCCCAGACCTCCTGCATGCAAGGCAGGTGCTCTACCAATTGAGCTACGGCCCCAGGTCGTGCCGTCAGCGTACCGGGGAAACCCGCCGGTCGCGAACGCGTTTCCCGGTCACGGAAACGGCGCCGCTCGGGAGCACGCGGCGCCGGTTCTCGTCGGCCTTCACTCCGCAGAGGTGGCCTCGGTCCACAGGTCCAGCTCGGCGCGGTCCTGCTGGAGGCGCTTCCAGACGGCGAAGCCGCCGAGACCGAGGATGGCGAGCACGAGAAGCTTCTTCATGGTGAGGACCCCTTCACCGTCGACAGTGGTCAGAACCAAACTTAGCAACGACTGCACACTATCGAACGTTCTCTTCGTCTCATCGGGGGGAGCGGTCGATCAAGGAAATCGGCAGGGTGGCGAACCCGCGCACGTTGGAGGAGTGCACGCGGACGGCGTTCGCCTCGTCCACCTCGTAGGCGGAGACCAGCCGGGTGAACTCGGTGAGCGCGACCCGGGCCTCCAGCCGCGCCATGCTCGCGCCCAGGCAGTGGTGGCGGCCGCCGCCGAAGCTGATGAGCTGCGAGGTGTCGCGGTCGAGGTCGTAGCGGTCGGCGTCGGGGAAGACCGTCTCGTCGCGGTTGGCGGCGCCGACCAGCAGGAGGAGCCGCGATCCGGCGGGGACGGTCCGCCCGTGGGCCGTGAAGTCCGCGGTGACGGTGCGCGCGAGCTGCTGGCTGGAGGTGTCGTAGCGCAGCGTCTCCTCGACCCAGGCGTCCACCGGCTCCTTCAGCGCGCGGTCGGTGAGCCCGTGCTTCCACGCCCAGTACAGGGCGTTGGCCAGCAGTTTCGTCGTGGTCTCGTTGCCGGCGATGACCATGAGGAACAGGAAGGCGATGATCTCGCGGTCGGCGAGGCGGTCGCCGTCGATCTCGGCCTCCAGCAGCGCGGAGGTGAGGTCGTCGCCCGGCTGGCGGCGCTTGGCGGCGAGGAGGTCCTCGTAGTAGCCGACGAGGGTGAGCGCCGCGTCCATCCCGGCGGGCGGCACGTCGTGCACGCCCTCCTCGCGGTGGACGACGACGTCGGCGAGGCGGCGCAGTTCGGGCCGGTCGGCCGCGGGCACGCCCATCAGCTCGGAGATGACGTCCATCGGCAGGACCCCGGCGAAGTCGGCGATGAAGTCGAACGGTTCGCCTTCGGCCTGCTTCTCGAGGAGGGACGCCAGCAGCGTCCTGGACATCTCCTGGATGCGGGGGTGCAGCTCGCGCACCCGGCGCGGGGTGAAGCCGCGGGAGACCAGACCGCGCAGGCGGGTGTGGCGGGGCGGGTCGAGCGCCAGGAACGACATCGTCCGGTGCGCGTGCGGGCCCCACGCCGACGCGTCGAGCGTGACGCCGTTGACGCTGGAGAAGCTCTCCCAGTCCCGGAAGGCCGGAGCGACGTCGGCGTGCCGGGACAGGGCCCAGAAGTCGAGCTCCTCGTTGCGGTAGAGCGGCGCCTCCCGCCGGAGCCGGGCGTAGAGGGGGTAGGGGTCCTCGTGGACGCGGTAGTCGTACGGGCTGTACTCGAGATCGCTGGACACGTGTCCAGACGTTAGTTCACGTTTCCGGCGGGGACAAGGGAGGGCCGCTGACGAGCCGTGCCACCTCGGCCAGCCGGTCCGCCGCCTCCGCGTACGTCATGTAGCCCATCCCCGCCTGCAGGAGCGCCCCCGAATAGGCCATCTCCAGCGCGTCCAGGACCAGCTTGTCCTCCCGGCCGAGCGCCTGCACCAGCCGCTGGTGGATGTCCAGGCCGATGCGCAGCCGCAGCTCCCGCACGTCCGGGTCGGACGCCAGGACCGCCGTGGTGCAGGCCGCCGCCAGCTCCGGCTCGCTCGCGATGAGCAGCACGATCTCCCGGAGCGCCTGCGCGGCGTCCCCCTCCGTCTGCGGCAGCGCCTCCAGCCTGCGCCAGAAGACCTCGGTGAGCAGGTGGTTCTTGGAGGTGAAATACGTGTAGGCGGTCGCCGCCGCCACACCCGCCCGGCGTGCGACGTTCCGGACGGTCAGGCCGTCGTACCCCGTCTCCCGCACCTCGGTGACAGTGGCATCGGTCAGCCGGCGGACGGTGTCGGCCTGGCGGTCGCTCAGTCTCCGCCGCGTGGACTCATGTACGGACACGCGTCGGGACGCTATCAGCCCGAGTGGTCTTCCACGGCCACCCGAAGGCTGTGGAAAGCCCGCTCAGCCAGCCGCACCAGCTCCGCTCGCAGCTCCTCCCCGCCCTCCCCGGCGGCGGCGCGGCGCACGCCCGTCGTGTAGACGGTGCGGTAGGCCGCGGCCGTCCATGCCGCGGCCAGCCGGTTCGCGGGGTCGTCGGGGTCCGTCCCGGAAGCCTCGGCGAAGGCGCCCGCGACGACCTCCTCCAGCTCTTCCACGAACTCCCGGACCCGCGCCTTCAACGCGGGGGACTCGCGTACCACCTGCCAGAACCGGATGAAGGTCGGCCGGTCCACGTAACCGCCCAGCGGGTCGCTCTCCCCCAGCAGCCGCAGCAGGTAATCGCGCAGCGCGTCCACCGGGTGAACGCCCTCCGGACGCTCCCGCACGACCCGCGCGGCCTCCTCCATCGCGTCGGGAAAACGATCGAGAAAGAGGTCCTCCTTGCGCGGGAAGTAGTTGAACACCGTCTTCGGCGAGACCCCGGCGGCGTCCGCCACCTCCCCGACCGTCACGCCGTCGAATCCGCGCTCCAGGAAGAGCGCGGTGGCGGTGTCGGAGATCTGCTGCCGGGTCTCCCGCTTCTTGCGCTCCCTCAGTCCGTCTTCCACGCCCTCACTCTGGCATTCACCGCTCGGCCGGAGCCAGGAGGGTGGTCACCAGGTCGTCGAGGCTGACCAGGCCGATCAGGCCCTGCTCGTCCCGGACCAGGCCGAGCTGGCTGTGCCTGCCCCGCAGGACCGCCAGCGCGTCGGCGACCGGCGTCCCCGGCGTGAGCACCGGCACCGGGTAGCCCGCGTCGCGGGCGCGGAAGGGCATGCCCTTGGCCCGCGCCAGATAGGCGTCCCTGGCGTGGACCATGCCGATCAGCTCGCCGTCGGCGTCGCGCAGCAGCAGCCGGGTGTGCCCGGTGCGCATCGCGGTGTCGATGACGGTGCCCGCGTCGGCGTCCGGCTCCACCACCGTCAGCTCGTGCAGCGGGGTGATCAGCGGGACCAGGCTGGTCTCCGGGGCGTCCAGCGCGCGGCTGAGCACGTTGCGGTCCACCTCGTCGATCAGGCCCAGGCGGCGCGACTCCTCCACCAGGTGCCTGAGCTGGTCGGGGGTGCGCGAGACCGACATCGAGTCGCGCGGCTGCACCCGCATCAGCCGCAGCAGCCCGTTGGTCGTGCGGTTGAGCGCCAGCAGGACCAGCCGGAACAGCCGGGTGAACCCGCGGAACGGCAGCGCCAGCAGCAGCGCCGACCGCTCCGGTCCGGCGATCGCCCACGACTTGGGGGCCATCTCGCCGATGACCATGTGCAGGAACGTCACCAGCGCCAGCGCGATCACGAACGACACCGCGTGCGAGACGGTGGTCGACAGGCCCGCGCCGTGGAAGAGCGGGCTCAGCACCTCGGCGATCACCGGCTCGGAGACGATGCCCAGGCCCAGCGAGCACATGGTGATGCCCAGCTGGGCGCCGGCCAGCATCAGCGACAGCTCGCGGATCCCGGCCACGGCGGACGCCGCGGCGCGGCTCCCCTCGGCCGCCGCCTTCTCCAGCCGGGGCCGCCGGGCCGCCACCAGCGCGAACTCCGCCGCGACGAAGAAGCCGTTGCCCAGCAGCAGCAGGACGGTCAGCAGGATTCCCGTGGGCACGCTCATCGCGCCTCCTCCACACGGACGGGCCGCTCGCGCAGCCGTACCTTGGCGGGGACGTGGTGGCCGTTGCTGAGCACCTCGATCTCGACGGTCCGGCCGCCCTCCTCGACCTCGATCACGTCGCCGGGCTCGGCGAACCGGCCCAGGCGGCGCAGGATGAGCCCGGCGAGGGTGTCGTAGTCGCCCTCGGGCAGCTCCAGGTCGATGAGCTGGCCGATCTCGTCGATCCGCAGCCCGGCGTCCAGGTGCCACCACTCGTCCTCGGGCCGGACCTGGGGGAGTTCCTGGTCGGTCTCGTCGGAGATGTCCCCGACGAGCTCCTCGGCCACGTCCTCCAGGGTGAGCAGCCCGGCGAAACCGCCGTACTCGTCGATCACCACCGCGATCTCGTCGCGGCGCTCCTGCATCTGGACGATCACCTCGGGCAGCGGCAGCGAGTCCGGGACGAGCAGCGCCTCGCGGGCCAGCAGCCCGGCCGTCACCTTGTCCCACTCGGCGTCGCCGACCGGCAGCAGCTGCCGCAGACCCAGCACGCCCACGATGTCGTCCACCCGCTCCCCGACCACCGGGTAGTGGGTGTGGCCGCTGCGCCCGATGATCTCCACGATCTCGTCGGCGGTGGCCTCGGCCGGGATGGTCACCACGTCGATCCGCGGGATCATCGCCTCGTCGGCGGTGTGGTCGGAGAAGACCAGGGCGCGCTCCAGCAGGTGGACGTGCTCGTCGGCGAACTCCTCCTCCGACTCCCCGATGATCAGGCCGAGCTCCTCCAGCGTCGCGCCGTGGTGCAGCTCCTCGACCGGCTCGATGCCCACCGCGCGCAGCACGCGGTTGGCCGAGGAGTCGAAGAACCTGATCAGCGGGGACGCGACCGCCAGGTACACCAGCGTGGAGGGGGCCAGGACCCGGGCGAGGGTCTCCGGCTTGGCCAGCGCCAGGTTCTTGGGGAAGAGCTCGCCCAGCACCATCTGGATGACGATCGCCAGGACGAATCCCAGGGCCAGCGCCACGCCGCCGACGGCGGCCTCGGGCACGCCCAGCGGGTCCAGCGCGGGTCTGATCAGCTGCGCCAGGGCCGGTTCGGCGATGAAGCCCACCACCAGGGTGGTGACCGTGATCCCCAGCTGGGCGCCGGAGAGCATGAACGACAGCCGCTCCAGCACCCGGACGGCCCGCGCCGCCTTCTTGTCGCCCTCTCGTGCGGCCTGCTCCAGCTCGATGCGGTCGGCCGTCACGTAGGCGAATTCCTGCGCCACGAAATACCCGGTCGCCGCCGTCAGAATGAACACGGCGGCCAACCCGAACAAGACCGTCACCGGGGTTCACCCGGCCCTGCCGACGGGCTCGTTCTATGACCGGAGTCCGAACTATCGGACACCGAACTCCTCTCCCTCTTCGTCTGTCCGTCCAGTTCTTCAACCGGAACCGGACGGTGTTGCTTCCCAAACCTTAAGGCCGACCGGCTCCCCCACCAGCAGGCACTTCACGGGTTTGGCGGGCATCTTTCCCTTTTCGGGCAGACCAAACCCCGGCCGGAAGCAGCCGTTACGTGACAGAGTAATGACGCAAGGTGACAAGAGCAGGTCACGGGACGCGAGGAGGAGAGCGGAGCCATGCCCACCGCCGAAGAACCGCTGGTCGAGCGGATGCTGAACCACGCGGCAGCCACGATGGAGACGCTGAACGCCTGCCTCGGCGTCCGGCTCGGCCTGTACGAGGCGCTCGCCAGCGGGCCCCTGGACGCGCACGGCCTCGCCGAGAAGACCGGCGTCCACCCCCGCTACGCCCGGGAGTGGCTGGAGCAGCAGGGCGCGGCCGGCTGGCTGGCCGTGGACGGCGCGGACGGCGACGACCCCTACCACCGGTCGTTCCGCCTGCCGGAAGGCCTGAGCGCGGTCCTGGTCGACCAGGACAGCCCCTCCTACCTGGGCGCCCTCCCCGAGTTCCTCACGTCCATCGCCGGGGTCCTCGACCACGTGGCGGACGCCTTCCGGACCGGCGGGGGCGTCTCCTTCGCCGCCTACGGCGCGGGCACCCGCCACGGCATCGGCCGCCTGAACCGGCCGATGTTCCTCCACTCGATCACCGAGTGGTTCGGCGTCCTGCCCGGCGTGTCGTCCCGCCTGGCCGAGGCCGGCTCCCACGTGCTCGACCTGGGCTGCGGCACCGGCTGGTCGTCGATCGCCATCGCCGAGGCCTTCCCCGCCGCCCGCGTCCACGGCGTCGACCTGGACGAGGCCTCGATCGCCGAAGCCCGCCGGAACGCCGCGGACCGGGGCGTCGCCGACCGCGTCGCCTTCACCCGCGCCGACGCCGCCGCCTTCGACTCCGCGGGCCCGCGGTACGACCTGGCCTGCTGCTTCGAGTGCCTGCACGACATGGCCGACCCGGTGAGCGTCCTGAGCAACGTGCTGCGCCTGCTCGCCCCCGGCGGCTCCGTCCTCATCGCGGACGAGCGCGTCGCCGACTCCTACACCGCTCCCGGCGACATCCGGGAACGCCTCACCTACGCCTTCAGCACCCTGCACTGCCTCCCCGCCACCCGCGCCGAGGGCGCCAAGGTCGAAGCGGGCACCGTCCTCCGCGCCCCCACCGTCGGCGAATACGCCGCCTCCGCCGGATACACCTCCTTCAAGGAAGCCCCCATCGACCACGACCTGTGGCGCTTCTACCACCTCACCACGTGACGGGAAGAGGCTCCAGGTTCGACAGCCAGCTCGCGGGCAGAGCGGAGAAGCCGGTGCGGGCCGCCACGATGCCGCCGACGATGGCGCAGTTCGTGTCGACGTCCCCACCCGCCGCCGCGGTCCGCCAGAACGCCCGCTCGTAGTCGTCGAGGTCCTTGGCCGCCGCCCACAGGCAGAAGGGCACGGTGTCGTGGGCGGCGACCCGGTGGCCGTTGCCCAGCACCGCGCTCGCGGTGCCCGGTTCATCGACCGTCAGCAGCTTCCGCGCCTCCAGGACGCCCTCACGCACCAGGCCGGCCGGGGTGTGCTCCAGCACCCGGTCAAGGAAGCGTCCGGGCGAGAGCCTCTCCTCGGCGAGCGCGACGGCCGTCGCCACCGCCACCGCGACGCCGCCCGCGACGCCCTCCGGGTGCATGTGCGTGACCTCCGACGACCGCGCCGCCTCGGTGACGACCCGTTCCAGGTCGTCGCAGAACCACGCGCCCAGGGGCGCGACCCGCATGGCCGCCCCGTTCCCCCATGAACCCCGCCCCTCGAAGGGCTCCCGCGCCAGCTCCCGCCAGTCGCCGCCCTCCCTCACCAGCCGCAGGAGCCGGTTCGTGGAAGGCCCGTACCCGCGCATGAAGTCATGCCGCTCCGCGAACCTCCGGGCCAGCAGGTCCTGGTCGACGTGCCCCGCCTCCGCCAGCACCGACCAGATCCCGCACGCCATCTCAGTGTCGTCCGTCCACCGCCACCGCCCCGGAGGCACCTCCCTGGCCGCGTACGCCGCCGCGTTCTCCGGTACGAAGAACTGCGACCCCAGCGCGTCTCCCAGCGCCAGCCCGTGCAGCGAGGCCCACGCCGCCTCGCGCCGATCAAAATCCATGGACACCCTCCATACACTCATATCGAGAACGACGAGGAGGACGACGATGGGCCGCACTCTCACCCTGTGGCGCCCGGTGGGGCCCGAGGAGCTCGACCTCGTTCGCGCGTCCGGCTGGCGGCGGTGGCCGCCCCGGCTGCCCGAGCAGCCGATCTTCTATCCGGTGCTCAACGAGCGGTACGCCGTCAAGATCGCTCGGGACTGGAACGTCCCCGCCTCCGGCGCCGGCTACGTCACCCGGTTCGCCGTGGACGCCGACTTCGCCGCCCGCTATCCCGTACGCCAGGCCGGCGGCCGCGACATCCTCGAACTCTGGGTGCCGGCCGAGGAGCTCGCGGAGTTCAACGACCACCTCGTCGGCCTGATCGAAGTCGTCCACGAGTTCCACGTGAAACCGAGCGCGCCCCCACCCTAGGCCGCCGCCTCAGCGAGGGCCACGCGATGCGGACCGAAAGGCGCCCACCGACCGAGCGCCCCGGAAGACCCGCACCGCACCGACCACCCCCGGCACGAAAAAGAACTCCCGGCGACACAGGCGATCTCCGGCCCGGCGCCGTAGCGCCGAGCCACCTTCGGACGGAACACCCTCCGACGAAGGCGCGGCCGTCAGGCGGAGCGCCGGTAGGCGGAGCCATGGCCGTCAGGCGGAGTGTTGGTGGGCGGAGGCGTGGCTGTCAGGCAGAGCGTTGACGGACGGAGGCACGGCCGTCAGGCGGAGTGTTGGTGGGTGGGGGCGGCGTCGTAGCAGGCGAGGGTGGCGGCTATGTCGCGGAGGGCGGTGGCGCGCTGGTCGGGGGCGGCGATGGTGCGGGCGAGGCGTTCGGCCTCGGGAGGGTCGATCTCGGCCAGGGCCCGGGCTATGTCGCGGAGCACCTCGTCGCGGTCGTAGGACCGGATCAGGGTGCGGGCCAGGTGCTCGGACTCGGCCAGGAGGCCGCGGGCGCGGTGGGGGGCGGCGACGGTCAGGGCGGAGGCGACGTCGCGCAGGGCGCGGGCGCAGTGGGCCGGGTCGCCGATGCCGCGGGCGAGGCGTTCGGCCGACGAGGGGCTCAGGGCCGCCATCGAGCCGACCACCTCGCGGAGCGCGGACGTGCTGAGCGGGAGCGCCGCGGCCTCGGCCAGCAGGCCCTCCGCGTGCCGGGGGTCCTCGGCGCGCATCGCCTCCGCGACGTCCCGCAGCCGCCAGGCGCGGGACTCCGGGTCGGGGATGTCGCGGGCGATGCGCTCGGCGAGCGCCGGATCGCGGCCGGTCTGCGCCCGCACCAGGTCCAGCCAGGGGGTGACGCGGAAGTCCGGGTCCTCGATGTCGCCGATGATCCGCTCCGCGCCGGCCGGGTCCTCCCCGGCGAGCGCCCGGACGATGACGCCCAGCGCCACGTCGCGGGCCGACGAGTGCTCGATGCCGCGGGCGAGCCGCTCGGCCGCCGCCGCGTCGTGCCGCGACAGCGCCTCCACGACGAACTCCAGCGCCATGTCGCGCATCGCCGGATCCCCGATGCCGCGGGCGAGGCGTTCGGCCGCGGCCGGATCCTGCTCGGCCAGGGTCTCGGCGATCCGCGCCAGCCAGCCGTCCTGCGGCGGCAGCTCGCCGTCCCAGCCGCCGCCCCGGGTGGATCCGTCCGCGCGGACCAGCCGCTCCGCGTCGGCCAGCAGCTCCCGTGCCAGCCGCGGATCGCGTCCGGCGAGCGCGCGGGAGACGCGGCAGGCCATCCCGATCCGCGTGGACGTGACGGGAATCGTGGCGACCAGCGCCGCGGCCTCCGCCAGCATCTCTCCCGCCCGCTCCGGATCCCGCTCGGCGACCGTCCCGGCGAGGTCGCACAGTGCGCAGGCCCTGTCGTAGGAGCCGGAGATGTTACGGACGAGGCGCTCGGCGTCCTCCGGGTCGTGCGCGGCCGCCAGGCCCGCCAGCTCCCGCAGGATGCCGTCCCGGGAGAACACCGGGTCGGAGACGGTGTAGGCGAGCGCCTCGACCGCCGTCAGCAGCTTCTCGGCGCGGCCCACGTCCCGGTCCGCCTGCGCGCGGGCGATGGACAGCAGCAACGACGCCTGGAAGTGCGGTTTGGCGACGGTACGGGCGAGGCGCTCGGCGTCGGCGGGGTCCTCCTCGGCCAGCACCTCGACGATGCCGTGCAGCACCGGCATCCGGTGGTGCCAGAACGGGATGGACCAGGCGAGCCGCTCGGCCTCGGCGAGCAGGCGCAACCGGTACCGGGACTCGTACGGCATGCCCGTCCGCTGCAGCATCTCGGCGATCTCCGTGGCCTTCACCGGGCCGCGTCCGGGCTCACCGGCCAGCAGGTCGCCCAGCTGCACGTCGAGCTCGGGCAGGATTCCCCGGCGCAGCGAACGCGCCGAGGGCGGGTCTCCGGGAGGCGGCGCCCCCTGCCCGGTGAGCAGGCAGAAGATGGTGACGCCGAGCGAGTGGAGGTCGGTGCGCTCGTCGACCTCCCCGGCCTTCTCCGGATCGCGCAGCACCGCTATCCCGAAGTCGCACAGCTTCACCGTGCCGTCGTCCGACAGCAGCAGGCAGGACGGCTCCACCTCGCCGTGCACCAGGCCCGCCGAATGGGCCGCGGCCAACGCGTCGGCCGCCTGGATGCCGTAGTCGAGCGCGGTGCTGATCGGCAGGCCGCACGGCTCCTGCGCGAGTTCGGTGCCCAGGTCCCGGCCGCCCCACGGCTCCAGCACCAGGAACGGGCGCCCGTCGTGCTCGCCGACGTCCTGCACCGGGGCGATGCCCGGATGGATGAGCTCGACGGCGGCGCGGGACTCCTGCTGGAAGTACGCCAGCGCCCGCGCGCGGGCCCGCTCCTCCGCCGGCGGGTCGGCGGGCGGCACCCGGATCGTCACCATCCGGCCCAGGAAGAGGTCGACGCCCTGCCAGACCTCACCCGCACCGTCCCGGCGCACCGGCTCGTCCAGCCGGTATCGGCCCGCAAGTTCGACACCCGCCCGCATGCCACCTCTTCCCGGTCCGTCACCCGTGGCCTGATGAACCTTTACCCATGGTGACAAAGGAATTCCTCTTCTCCGACACCGGGGGGAGAGGAGAAGAGACAAGGCCGGTCCCCGTATCGAGAACCGGCCTTGTGGACTACTGACCGCGGGCCACCGAAGTGGCCTCGCGTGAAGTCTCCGAGTGGGCGTACCAGGACTTGAACCTGGGGCCTCATCCTTATCAGGGATGCGCTCTAACCGACTGAGCTATACGCCCGGGCGTTGCCGGGAGGTTTTCCTCCCTGGCGACGAGAAGTGAGATTACCCCATCTCATCGGGCAACGCGAACTGGTTACTCGGCCTCCTTGAGGGTGACCTCCACCCCGCCCACGAACTCGGCGGCCAGGTTGTAGATGACCGAGCCCACGGTGGCCAGCGCGGTGATCAGCAGCACGTTCAGCGCGCCCAGCAGAGCGGTGTAGCCCAGGATGCGGCCGGCCGAGAACCAGTCGCCGGCGTCCGAGCTCTGGTTCGGCCCGTTGGTCGTCTCGTTGATGGCCCCGGAGATCGAGTCGAAGACCCCCAGGCCCGAGAGCACCATGTACAGCACCGTGACGGCCACGAACAGCACCACGAAGCAGACCAGGGACATGACGAAGCTGAACTTCATCACCGTCCACGGCTCGAACCGCGCGATCTGCAGGTGCGCCTTGCGCGCCGACTTGCCGTCCTTGCCGTCCTCGTCGTCCCGCCCGCCGTCACCGGTGAGCTGGCGGCCGAGCTTGGAGGCGAGCGCCGCGGCCGCGGAGGCCGCGGAGGCCACCGGACGGTCGGTGCTCGGCTGCGGCGGCAGCGGGGACTTCGGCTCCGGCGACGGCTGCTGGGCCCCGTCCCCGACCGCGGGCATCGCGGCGGTGGCGCCCTGCCCCGGGGCGCGGTCGGCGAAGACCGAGTCCGAAGGCTCGGCCGCCACCGTCCAGGGCGCGTCGACGACCGTCTCGTCCGGGGCGGGCGTCAGCGTCGGCTTGCCCGCCACCGCCTTGTCCGCCGCGGCGGCGTCCCCTTTGGCCTCGTCCGGCTCAGCGGGTACGGCCTCGCCCTTCGCCGCCTTCTCGGAGTCGGCGGGATCGGGGTTGCCGTCCGCCTTGTCCTCGTTCTGGGAGGTCGTGCTCACGGGCTCTCACTTCCCTCTTCCTCCGCCACGGCTTCCGTGGAGTCCTCGATCGACTCTACGTTCCTCGCGATGGCCACCACGACATCGCCCTCCGCGAGGTTGACGAGACGAACGCCCATCGTCTGCCTGCCGGACTGCTTGATCTCGCCCGCGCTGGTGCGAATGACGCCGCCGCTGGACGTCATGGCGAACACCTCGTCCTCGGGGCGGACCATGAGCGCCCCGACCAGCGTGCCGCGATTTTGTACGATCTTAGCGGTGAGCACACCCTTGCCGCCCCGTCCCTGGACCGGGTACTGGTCGGCCGGAGTCCGCTTGGCGTAGCCGCCCTCGGTGGCGATGAGCACCTCCTCGTCCCCGCCGTCGTGGATGACGTGGACGTCCAGCAGCTCCTGGTCCTCGTCGAACCGCATGCCGATGACCCCGCGCGTGTCGCGCCCCATGGGGCGCAGCTGGTCGTCGTCGGCCTTGAAGCGGATCGCCTGGGCGGAGGTGGAGACCATGAGGAGGTCGTCCTCGGAGGAGACCAGGCGGGCGGCGATGACCTCGTCGTCGTCCTTGAGGCCGATCGCGATGAGGCCGGCCGAGCGGGGCGAGTCGTAGGCGCTGAGCGCCGTCTTCTTGATCATGCCGCTCTTGGTGGCGATGACCAGGTACGGGGCGACCTGGTAGTCGCGCAGGTCCATCACCTGGGCGATCTTCTCGTCCGGCTGGAAGGCCAGCAGGTTGGCCACGTGCTGGCCGCGCGCGTCGCGGCCGCTGTCGGGCAGCTCGTAGGCCTTGGCGCGGTAGACGCGGCCCTTGTTGGTGAAGAACAGGATCCAGTGGTGCGTCGTCGTCACGAAGAAGTGCTCGACGATGTCGTCCTGCTTGAGCTGCGCGCCGCGCACGCCCTTGCCGCCGCGCCGCTGCGCCCGGTAGTGGTCGGTGCGGGTGCGCTTGGTGTAGCCGTCACGGGTGATGGTGACGACGATGTCCTCCTCGGCGATGAGGTCCTCGATGGACATGTCGCCGTCGAAGGGGATGATCTCGGTGCGCCGCTCGTCGCCGTACTTCTCGACGATCGCCGCGAGCTCGTCGCCGACGATGGAGCGCTGGCGCTCCGGCGAGGACAGGATGTCGTTGTAGTCGGCGATCTCGGCCATCAGCGAGTCGTACTCGTCCATGATGGCCTGGCGCTCCAGGGCCGCCAGCTTGCGCAGCTGCATGTCGAGGATGGCGCGGGCCTGCAGCTGGTCGATGGCGAGCAGGTCCATCAGGCCCTGCTCGGCCTCGGACGCCGACGGGCTGCGCCGGATGAGGGCGATGACGTCGTCGATGCGGTCCAGCGCCTTGAGCAGGCCGCGCAGGATGTGGGCGCGCTCCTCGGCCTTGCGCAGCAGGAAGCGGGTGCGCCGGACGATGACCTCGATCTGGTGGGTCACCCAGTGCCGCACGAACTGGTCGACGCGCAGGGTGCGCGGCACCCCGTCGACCAGCGCCAGCATGTTGGCGCCGAACGTCTCCTGGAGCTGCGTGTGCTTGTACAGGTTGTTGAGGACGACCTTGGCGACCGCGTCGCGCTTGAGGACGATGACCAGGCGCTGGCCGGTGCGGCCCGAGGTCTCGTCCTTGACGTCGGCGATGCCCGACAGCTTGCCCTCGCGGACCAGCTCGGCGATCTTCAGCGCGAGGTTGTCCGGGTTGACCTGGTAGGGCAGCGAGGTGACGACCAGGCAGGTGCGGCCCTGGATCTCCTCGACCTCGACCTGGGCGCGCATCGTGATGGAGCCGCGGCCGGTGCGGTAGGCGTCCTCGATGCCGCGGCGGCCCACGATGAGGGCGCCGGTGGGGAAGTCCGGGCCCTTGATGCGCTCGATGAGCGCGTCGAGCAGCTGCTCGTCGTCGGCGCCGTAGTTCTCCAGGTACCACTTGACGCCGTCGGCGACCTCGCGCAGGTTGTGCGGCGGGATGTTGGTCGCCATGCCGACCGCGATGCCGGCCGAGCCGTTGACCAGCAGGTTGGGGAACCGGGACGGCATGACGTCCGGCTCCTGCTGCTTGCCGTCGTAGTTCGGCGAGAAGTCGACGGTCTCCTTCTCGATGTCGCGCAGCAGCTCCATCGCCAGCGGCGCCATCTTGCACTCGGTGTAGCGCATGGCCGCGGCCGGGTCGTTGCCGGGCGAGCCGAAGTTGCCCTGGCCGTCGACCATCGGGTAGCGCAGCGACCACGTCTGCGCCAGCCGCACGAGGGCGTCGTAGATCGAGCTGTCGCCGTGCGGGTGGTAGGAGCCCATGACGTCGCCGACGACGCGCGCGCACTTGAAGTAGCCGCGGTCGGGGCGGTAGCCGCCGTCGTACATCGCGTACAGCACGCGCCGGTGCACCGGCTTGAGACCGTCGCGGACATCGGGAAGCGCACGGCCCACGATCACCGACATCGCGTAGTCGAGATAGCTCTTGGCCATCTCGTCCTGGATGTCGACCGGTTCGACCCGGTCGTGGCCCTCGCTCGTCACCTCGGTCACTTACAACCCTCTTCGTTCATGGCAGGTTCGGGAAAGGCAGGGAGCGACCCGCGGATCAGATGTCCAGGAACCGGACGTCCTTGGCGTTCCGCTGGATGAAGGAGCGGCGCGCCTCGACGTCCTCGCCCATGAGGACGGAGAAGAGGTCGTCGGCCTGCGCCGCGTCGTCCAGGGTGACCTGCAGCAGGATGCGCCGGGCCGGGTCCATGGTGGTGGACCACAGCTCGTCGGCGTTCATCTCGCCCAGGCCCTTGAAGCGCTGGACGCCGTCGCTGGAGCGCGGGTCGCGCTTGCCGGCCGCCATGCCCGCCTCGATGGTCTGGTCGCGCTCCCGGTCGGAGTAGACGTAGTCGTAGTCCGTGCCGGTCTTGTTCCACTTGATCTTGTACAGCGGCGGCTGGGCCAGGTAGACGTGGCCCGCCTCCACCAGGGGCTTCATGAAGCGGAACAGCAGGGTCAGCAGCAGCGTGCGGATGTGCTGGCCGTCGACGTCGGCGTCCGCCATCAAGATGATCTTGTGGTACCGCAGCTTGGTGATGTCGAACTCGTCGTGGATGCCCGCGCCCAGCGCGGTGATCATCGCCTGGACCTCGGCGTTCTTGAGGACCTTGTCGATGCGCGCCTTCTCCACGTTCAGGATCTTGCCGCGGATCGGCAGGATGGCCTGGAAGCGCGGGTCGCGGCCGCCCTTGGCCGAGCCGCCCGCCGAGTCGCCCTCGACGATGTAGATCTCCGACTCGCTCGGGTCGGTGGACTGGCAGTCGCTCAGCTTGCCCGGCAGGGACGTGGTCTCCAGCAGGCTCTTGCGCCGGGTGAGGTCGCGCGCCTGGCGGGCGGCGATCCGGGCGCGGGCGGCCTGCGAGGCCTTGGTGATGACCTCCTTGGCCTCGCCGGGGTTGGCGTCGAACCAGTCCTTGAGGTAGTCGTTGCAGGTCTTCTGGACGAACGACTTGGCCTCGGTGTTGCCGAGCTTGGTCTTGGTCTGGCCCTCGAACTGCGGGTCGGACAGCTTGATCGAGATGATCGCCGTCAGGCCCTCGCGGACGTCCTCGCCGGTGAGGTTCTCGTCCTTCTCCTTGAGGAGCTTCTGGTCGCGGGCGTACCGGTTGACGATGCCGGTGAGCGCCGAGCGGAAGCCCTCCTCGTGGGTGCCGCCCTCGGCGGTGTTGATGGTGTTGGCGAAGCTGTGCACCGACTCGGAGTAGGCGTTGCTCCACTGCATCGCGATCTCCAGCGCGATGCCCTGGCCCTCGGCCTCGAAGTCGATGATCGAGTTGTGGACCGGCTCCTTCTTGGCGTTGATGTGCCGGACGAAGTCGGAGATGCCGCCCTCGTAGTAGTACGTAACAGTGAAGGGGTCGCCCTCGTCGGTCTCGTGACCGGGCCGCTCGTCGATCAGGGTGATGGACAGGCCCTTGTTGAGGAAGGCCATCTCCTGGAAGCGGCGGCTGAGGGTCTCGAAGCTGTACTCGGTGGTCTCGAAGATCGTGTCGTCGGCCCAGAACGTGACGGTGGTGCCCGTCCGGGTGGCCTCCTCGTCCTTCGACAGGGGGGCCTGCGGGACGCCCTGGCGGTACTGCTGCCGCCAGACGTAGCCGTCGGTGTGGACCTCCACCTCGAAGGAGGTGGACAGCGCGTTCACCACGGCCGCGCCCACACCGTGCAGACCGCCGGAGACGGCGTAGGACTGGCTGTCGAACTTGCCGCCGGCGTGCAGGGTGGTGAGCACCAGCTGGACGGCGGGGACCTGCTCGACCGGATGCAGGCCGACGGGGATGCCGCGGCCCTCGTCCAGGACGCTCACCCCGCCGTCCGCGCGCAGCGTCACGACGATCTTGTCGTTGTACCCGGCGAGGGCCTCGTCCACCGCGTTGTCCACGATCTCGTAGACCAGGTGGTGCAGTCCTCGTTCGCCGGTGGACCCGATGTACATGCCGGGGCGCTTGCGTACCGCTTCCAGGCCCTCGAGGACAGTGATGGAACTAGCGTCGTACGACAAAGGGAAGCCTCCTGCCGGGGACACCCACCGTTTGCGCATGCCCCGTAACACGCGGTTTTGTTGAACGTGGAAACACAGACGGCGACCGCACCATGTCCAATACAGATCGCCACGTTACGGTGCAGTGTCCTGAACCCACGCTCAGTCTACCGGGTCAGGGGGCGAAAGTTGCCAGTGACGGGGGCTGAGCGCAAATCTGGCGGGCAAACGGACGGCAACCCACATCCCCCTACTCACCCCGGGGTCTACTGGCGCGTACGTGCCGCTTGACAAACCTGCCCGTTCGTCCCGACGGACTTATCGGACACGCCACTGGCCGGGTTTGCGGACCTGCTGCGGTCCGGTGACCTTCACCCGGCGCACGGTGCCCTCGCCCAGCTCCTCGTTGAGCCTGCGCACGAGCTGGCCGGAGAGCAGCCGCACCTGCTGCGCCCAGGCGGGGGAGTCGCAGGAGACGACCAGTTCGCCGTCCTCGAACGCGCCGGGGCTGGTGTGCTCCGCCAGGTCGCGGCCCACGACGCGCTCCCAGTCGCCGAAGAGGCCGCCGACGGCGGCGCGCTGCTCCCAGCCGCGGTCGGAGAGGAGCTGCTTGATGCCCGCGCCGAAGAGCTGGGGGCCGCCGCCGCGCCGGGGATCGCGGGCGGAACCGCCGGACCTGCGCCGGCGCCGCTGCCCGGGGACGGACTGGCGCTTGGCCGCGTCCGCCCTGGCCTGGGCGAGCGCCTCGCGGGCCAGCTCGATGCCCGTCTTGGGCGCGGGTGCGTCGCCCGGCGCGGCAGCCTCGCCCGACCGGGTTCCGGGCTCATCCTTCGACACGTCTCACCTCCCCTTCGGCGACGTTATAGGCCGCCCCCGACAGTTCCGGGGGGACGTCCTCGGGCACCGCCGCGGTGATCAGCACCTGCTCGGCGGGGGAGACCATCTCGGCCAGCCTGCGCCGGCGCCCGGCGTCCAGCTCGGCGAAGACGTCGTCGAGGATGAGGACGGGGTCGTCCCCGTCGGAGCGCAGCAGCTCGTAGGCGGCCAGCCGCAGCGCCAGCGCGAACGACCACGACTCCCCGTGGCTGGCGTATCCGCGGGCGGGGAAGTCGCCGAGCTTGAGCAGCAGCTCGTCCCGGTGCGGTCCCACCAGGCTCGTCCCCCGCGCCAGCTCCTGCCTGCGGACCTCGGCCATCCCCGTCAACAGGAACTCCACGAGTTCTCCACGGCCTGTGGACGACTCCGAACGCATCGATCCGCCACCGTCCGCGGGCGGGTGTTCTCCGAGGGGCTGCTCGGCGGGGAGGAGCGCTCCGACGCGGCCTCTAGCGGGCAGCGGCCCCTCGCGGGAGCAGCGGTACTCCAGGCCCGCGCCGGAGCCGGGGGCCAGCTCGGCGTAGGCCTTGGCGACCAGGGGGGCGAGCTCGCCGACGAGGTCGAGCCGGGCGCCGAGCAGCTCGGCGCCGACCTGGGCCAGGTGGGTGTCCCACACCTCCAGGGTGGCCAGCAGCTCGGGCGTGGCGGGGCGGCGCTGCTGCGCCGCCGACTTCAGCAGGGCGTTGCGCTGCTTGAGCACCCGGTCGTAGTCGGCGCGGACCCCGGCGAACCGGGGGGCGCGCGCGACCAGGAGGTCGTCCATGAACCGGCGGCGCTCCCCCGGGTCGCCCTTGACCAGCGCGAGGTCCTCGGGGGCGAACAGGACGGTGCGCACCATCCCCAGGATCTCCCGGGGCCTGGGGACGGGCGCGCGGTTCAGCCGCGCGCGGTTGGCGCGACCCGGGTTGATCTCCAGCTCGATGAGCGCCTCGCGGACGTCGCGCACCACCCGGGCCCGCACGATCGCGCGGGACGCGCCCTGGCGGACCAGGGGGGCGTCCGTGGCCACCCGGTGGCTGCCGTGCGTCGCCACGTAGCCGATCGCCTCGACGAGGTTGGTCTTGCCCTGCCCGTTGAGCCCCAGGAAGGCGCTGACCCCCGGCTCCATCGCCACCTCCGCGGTGGCGTAGGACCGGAAATCGGCGAGGCTCAGATGGGCGACGTACACAGCAGACGAGTCTAGGGTCGCACCCGCACCCCCCGCTCCACAGCTTGTGGACAACCCCGCGCGCATCCCTGGACGGCGCACGGCCGGTGCCCGGAACCCGCCCATCGCGCACCGCCCGGGGCAGGACCCTCACGACGCGGATTCCCCACAGCCTGTGGACCGGCCGGGAGACCGCCCCGGAGGGCGGTCGCTCAGTGCTTCTCGACGGCGTGGCCGCCGAACTGGTTGCGCAGGGCGGCGACGACCTTCATGGCGGGGGAGTCGTCCTGGCGGGAGGCGAAGCGGGCGTAGAGGGAGGCGGTGATCGCGGGCAGCGGGACGGCGTGGTCCACCGCGGCCTGGATCGTCCAGCGGCCCTCGCCGCTGTCCTGGGCGTAGCCGCGGATGTCGGCGAGTTCGGGGTCCTCGGCCAGGGCGCGGTTGAGCAGGTCCAGCAGCCAGGAGCGGATGACCGTGCCCTCCTGCCAGCTGCGGAAGGTCTCCGGGACGTTCTTGACGATGCCGCTGGCCTTGATCAGCTCGTAGCCCTCGGCGAAGGACTGCATCATGCCGTACTCGATGCCGTTGTGGACCATCTTCACGAAGTGGCCCGCGCCGGCCTCGCCGCTGTGGACGAAGCCGAAGTCGCCCTCCGGCTTGAGCGTGTCGAAGACCGGCTGGGCCTTGGCCACGTCCTCCTCGGTGCCGCCGACCATGAGCGCGTAGCCGTTCTCCAGGCCCCAGACGCCGCCGGAGACGCCGCAGTCGACGAAGCCGATGCCCCGGCCCTTGAGGTACTCGGCGTGCCTCTGGTCGTCCACGTAGTGGGAGTTGCCGCCGTCGACGACGGTGTCGCCGACGGAGAGCAGGTCGCCGAGCCGGTCGATGGTCTCCTGGGTGGGCGCGCCGGCCGGGACCATGACCCAGACCAGGCGGGGGGAGGGGAGCCGGCTCACCAGCTCCTCCAGGGACTTCACGTCGCTGAGCTCGGGGTCGCGGTCGTAGCCGACCACGGTGTGGCCGCCGCGGCGCAGCCGCTCGGCCATGTTCCCGCCCATCTTGCCCAGACCGATGAGGCCGAGTTCCATTGCCGCTCCTTGTACGGGTGTGCGGGTGTCGAGGGTCCTCCCCTTCAGGAGGGCCGAAGATGCTTCCTTGTGGGAGCCCTCCAAGGCTAGCCGTCCCCAGATCACCTACCCGAAAATCCGATCATCCGGCCATCTCCGACGATGTGGTGTCTTCCACACCCTTCGTCCACAGTTCACCGACCCCTGTGGAACGTCGGTACGCGTCGGCGGCGTCCGGCCGCGGGCGGCGCGTCGCCGGACACGCGTCACCCCTGTGGATAACCCGGTTATCCACAGGGGTGGGGATGCCTGCTCGATATGGCACTTCCGACCGGATGCGCGGCGGTCTGTCCACAGGGCGCCGCGGGCCTGTGGACGAACGCGGGCGAACCGGGTCAGCCGGAGAGGCGGACGGGCATGATCAGGTAGCGGTAGCCGGGCGTCCCGCCGTCGTCGAGGGGCTTGCCGGTGAGCACCGCCGGCTTGGTCGGCGTGGTGAACGACAGCCGGGCGATGTCCGACGCGATCTGGGCGAGCCCGTCGAGCACGTAGCCCGGGTTGAAGGCGATGTCGATGTCCTCGCCCTCCAGAGACGCCTCCAGGGCCTCGACGGCCTGGGCCTCATCTCCGGTGCCCGCCTCCAGGACGACCTCTCCCTGGTGGAATGAGAGCCGCACAGGGGTGTTCCGCTCGGCCACCAGGGAGACGCGCTTGAGGGCGTCGACGAACGGACCGGTCTGAACCTCGGCATACCCGGCGTACTCGGCGGGGAACAGCGAGCGGTACTTCACGAAGTCGCCGTCGAGCAGGCGCGAGGTCGTCTTACGGCCGCCGCCCTCGAAGCCGATGATGTTCTCGTCCTTGCCGTCGCCGCCGCCCAGGGAGATCTTCACCTCGGCGCCGGACGTCAGCGACTTGGCGGTGTCGGCGAGGGTCTTGGCCGGGATGAGCGCGACGCCCGTGCGGTCGGGGCTGTCGGGGTTCCACTTGAGCTCGCGCACGGCGAGCCGGTAGCGGTCGGTGGAGGCCAGCGTGACGGTGTCGCCGTCGATCTCCACCCGCACGCCGGTGAGCATGGGGATCGTGTCGTCGCGGCCCGCGGCGATGGCCACCTGGGCGACGGCCACGGCGAACTCGTCGCTGCCCACGGTGCCCGCGACGGGCGGCAGCGAGGGCAGCGAAGGGTAGTCCTCCACGGGCATCGTCTGGAGGGTGAACTTCGCGCTGCCGCACTTGAGCGTGACCTTGGCGCCGTCGGTCGTGACGTCCACGGGGTGGGGAGGCAGCGCCCGGCAGATCTCGGCAAGCAGCCGGCCGCTCACGAGGGCCGTGCCGGCCTCGTGGCAGTCGATCTCGGCCGAGACCTGGGCGGAGACCTCGTAGTCGAACGCGGACAGCCTCAGGCCCTCCTCAGAGGCCTCCAGGTGCATGCCCGCCAGCACCGGGACGGGCGGACGGGCCGGGAGGGTGCGGGCCGTCCAGGCCACGGCGTCGGCGAGAGCGTCACGGTCGATGCGGAACTTCATGGACCCGCCTCCTGATCGTCGAGGGTTTTCAAGGGCTTCCCCAGGGGTGTGGACGGGGCCCGGTGGAACGCGGACCCGCGGGACCCTGATGGGTACTGATCTTCGTTGCTTCGCTGGATAACTGGAGTAGTCATAGTCATAGGGGCTGTGGAAACCGTGGATAACCCATCCCGCCCCAGCTCAGAGCCGAAGTTTTATCCACCGCGCCTGTGGGTAGGCAACTGTGGACAACCGGGGCCCCTGTGGACGGCGGAAACCTGTCCACAGCTCGTCCCCAATTTGATCTCGACTTGCCCACAGGTTCTCCACAGGTTATCCACAGCGGTGACATTCTGCGGGAGCAAATCGGGCGAAAGTGGATGGAAATAGGTTGTGGACGAGGGAAGGCCCCCACCAGGTTTTCCCCAGGTAATTCACAGGTTCTCCACAGGTTATCCACGAGTTCGTCCACAGGGCATGAGAAATGGTCGAGAAATCGTCCACAGGACATCCACAGCTCGTCCACAGGTTGTCCCCATGATGTCCACAGGTTGTCCCCAACTTTATCCACAGGCAGTGACGAAATGATCCGGGGATGGGTGGGGTTCAGGTGGTTCAGCGAGTGCCGCGGGTCTGCTGCTTGATGCGCGAGGTCAGCTCGGTCACCTGGTTGTAGATCGAACGCCGTTCGGCCATCAGCGAGCGGATCTTGCGGTCGGCGTGCATGACCGTGGTGTGGTCGCGGCCGCCGAACTGCAGGCCGATCTTGGGCAGCGACATGTCGGTGAGCTCGCGGCACAGGTACATCGCGATCTGGCGGGCGGTCACCAGGACCCGCGAGCGCGAGGCGCCGCACAGGTCGTCGATCTCGATGCCGAAGTACGTGGCGGTCTGGGCCATGATCATGCCCGCGGTGATCTCGGAGCCCCCGGCGTCGGGGATGAGGTCCTTCAGGACGATCTCCGCCAGGCGCAGGTCGACCGACTGCCGGTTGAGGCTGGCGAACGCGGTGACGCGGATGAGCGCCCCCTCCAGCTCCCGGATGTTGGTGGAGATCTTCGTGGCGATGAACTCCAGCACGTCCGGCGGGGCGGCCAGCCCCTCCTGCACCGCCTTCTTGCGCAGGATCGCGATCCGTGTCTCCAGCTCGGGCGGCTGGACGTCGGTGATCAGGCCCCACTCGAAGCGGTTGCGGAGCCTGTCCTCCAGGGTGACCAGCTGCTTGGGGGCGCGGTCGGAGGAGATGACGATCTGCTTGTTGGCGTTGTGGAGCGTGTTGAAGGTGTGGAAGAACTCCTCCTGCGTCTGCTCCTTGCCCTCCAGGAACTGGATGTCGTCCACCAGGAGGATGTCGACCTCGCGGAAGCGGCGCCGGAAGCTCTCCGCCTTGCCGTCGCGGATCGCGTTGATGAAGTCGTTGGTGAACTCCTCCGAGCTGACGTACCGCACGCGGGCGCCGTCGAACAGGCTCCGGGCGTAGTGGCCGATGGCGTGGAGGAGGTGCGTCTTGCCGAGGCCGGAGTCCCCGTAGATGAACAGGGGGTTGTACGCCTTGGCCGGCGACTCGGCCACGGCGACCGCCGCGGCCTGGGCGAAGCGGTTGCTCGCGCCGGTGACGAAGGTCTCGAAGGTGTACTTGGGGTTCAGCCGGGCGGCCTCGATGGTCCCCTTGGCCTGGGCCTCACCGTCGCCCCCCCGGCTGCCGCCGCCCTGCCAGGGGGCGGGCGGGGAGACGACCTCGGGCTGCGCGGGCTCGGGGGGAGGGGGGGAGTGCGCGGCGGGGGTGAACAGCTCGGGCTCGTGGCCGCCGAAGGTGTGGCCGACGATGTGGGAAGGGCGCGCAGGTTGTGGAGGAAGTTGTCCACCGGCCTGTGGATAACTTGTGGAGCCCGAGGTCAGAGGGTCCTCAGCCTGTGGAAGATCTTGTGGACGAAGATCCGCGGGGCGGGGTTCGTACCCGGGCTGTGGACGGGACTCCGGCTGCGGGAAGCCCTGCCGCGGCTCCGGCCGCTGCTCGTACGGCTGCTGCTGCGGGGCGGGGGCGGGGTAGGAGGGCTGCTGGACCGGCGGGGGCGGCGGCTGCCGGGAGATCTCCGGCTGAACGGTCAGCACCACCCGGATCGGCTGGCCCAGCTCCTGGGAGAGGGTGGTCTCGATCAGGGAGGTCACCCGCTGTTCGAGCGTCTTCTTGGCGAAGTCGTTGGGCACGGCCAGCAGCGCCATGCCGTCGAAGATGCCGATGGGCCGGGTGACGCCGAGCCAGGCGCGCTGGTGGGCGGGGACCTCGGGGAGGGCGTCGACCGAGCGGTTCCAGAGGGACTCGAGGTCCTGTCCGTCCACTGTGAAGCCTCCCCCATGCGTATCTTTGATCTCCCGCCCGTCGTCCGCGCGGGGCCTCAAGCCAGAGCTCAGGGGGACCTTCAGGAGCGGGAAGACCCTACTCTCTCATGTTTCATCCACAGGTTTGTCCACAAGCTGTGTATAACTCTGGCCATGGGCGGGGAGGGCCGCGCGGAGGCGGTCGAGACCCTTCCGTTTGACCCGATGGGCGGGGAGAACGTAACGTTCTACGGTCGAGTCGCATCGATGGTGGTGACGCGTGCCCGTCAAGCTTTCGACAGGTGGACGGGCCCCCGCTGCGAGGGACCAAACGTGCCCGCGATGCGATCCTTATCGTCAGAGCAGCAGGAGTCAGCAGTGAGCAAGCGTACGTTCCAGCCGAACAACCGTCGTCGTCACAAGAAGCACGGCTTCCGGCTGCGCATGCGCACCCGTGCCGGCCAGGCGATCCTCGCCGCGCGTCGGCGCAAGGGCCGCACGCGCGTCGCGGTCTGACGATCGACCCATGCTGCCCTCCGGTCACCGGATGCGGCGGCGCCACGAGTTCACGTTGGCCGTCCGGCGCGGTGTCCGCGCCGGGCGGCCGCATCTCGTTGCGCACCTTTTCACCGGTGGGGAGGCCGACGGGAACTCCCTCGTGGGCTTCATCGTCTCCAAGTCGGTGGGCAACTCCGTCGTGCGCGGCAGGGTGCAGCGCCGGTTGAGGCATCTCGTCCGGGACCGGCTGGACCTGCTGCCGCCGGGTAGCCTGCTGGTGGTGCGCGCCAACCCCAAGGCGGCGTCCGCATCGTCGGAGGAACTGGCCCGGGATCTCGACTCCGCGCTCGGCCGGTTGCTGAGACCGTCGGGCAAGGGGCAGTGATGAGCGGGAGACCGGGGCCGATCGCGTGGACGCTGATCGGCTTCGTGCACTTCTACCGGCGGTTCATCAGCCCGCTGCTGCCGCCCACCTGCCGGTTCGAGCCCTCCTGCAGCGCCTACGGACTCGGGGCCCTGCGGACGCACGGCGCCCTCCACGGCTTCTGGCTGACCGTCGCACGTGTCGCCCGGTGCCATCCCTTTCATCCCGGCGGGTACGATCCGGTTCCTGTACCGCGTACACGTACCGGCCGCGGCGAGGCGTCCGGCGCCGAACACACGACCCCTGAGCCCTCAGACACAGACTCGCTAGGAGCAGACCGGTGACGCTTGACCCGTTGTACCGGGCCGTGGCGTGGATCCTCATCAAGATCCACAGTGGCCTGACCTTCCTCGGCATCGACCCCGACAGCGGGTGGGCCTGGGGCGGGTCGATCGTACTGCTCACCGTGCTGATGCGGATCCTGATCTTCCCGCTCTTCGTGAAGCAGATCCAGTCCTCCCGCAAGATGCAGGCGCTGAACCCGCAGCTCCAGGCACTGCGCAAGAAGTACAAGAACGACAAGCAGCGTCTCAACCAGGAGACGATGAAGCTCTACCAGGAGAACGGGGCCAACCCGGTCGCCGGGTGCCTGCCGCTGCTGATCCAGTTCCCCATCTTCATCTCGCTGTTCCAGGTGCTGAACAAGATGGCGAACGCCAAGGAGGGGAACGGCAGCCACGGCATCTCTGCCGAGCTCGTCCACAGCGCCAACCACGCCAGCATCTTCGGCGCGAGCATCTCCGACAGCTTCCTCAAGTCCTGGGGATCCTCGACCAGCGGCGTCATCGTCTGCGCCATCGCGGTGATCATCTCCTCGACCACCACCTTCCTCACCATGCGGGCGAGCATGTCCCGCCAGCCGGCCATGGACCCGGACAACCCCATGGCCACCGCCCAGAAGATGATGGTCTGGCTGGCCCCGGTCTTCGGCCTCTTCGGCCTCGGCTTCCCCCTGGGCGTGCTGCTCTACTGGGTCACCTCCAACACCTGGACGCTGGCGCAGACGCACTACATCCACAAGCGCTACCCGATGCCCCTCCCCGAGGACGCCAAGGGCGCCAAGGGCGCCAAGGCCCCCGCCGTCAAGGAGGGCGCCAAGAAGGCCGAGGAGTCCGGCAAGGGCAGCCTGCTGAAGAAGCGGCGCGCCGACGAGGCCGCCGCGGCCGCGGAGATCCGCAAGGAAGGCCCCTCGGTCGTGCGCAAGCAGCCGACGCGGCAGTCGAGAAGCAAGCGAACAGGCTCCTCCAAGCGTTAGATTGACACTCCCATCCAGGAAACGGAGACAGCGGTGGCCGAAACCGCAGCAGCCGAGATCGAGGCGCTGGAGCAAGAGGGCGACATCGCCGCCGACTACATCGAGGGCCTGCTCGACATCGCCGACTACGACGGCGACATCGACCTCGACGTCGAGGGCGAACGGGCCATGGTGTCCGTCGTGGGCAGCGACCTGGACGAACTGGTCGGCAAGCGCGGCGAGGTCCTGGAGGCGCTGCAGGAGCTGACCAGGCTCGCGGTGCACCGGCAGACCGGCAACCGCACCCGGCTCATGCTGGACGTCGGCGGCTACCGGGAGCGCCGGCGCCAGGAGCTGAGCAAGCTCGGCCGCGACGTGTGCGAGGAGGTCAAGCGCGACGGCAAGCCCAAGCCGCTGGCGCCGATGACCCCCTTCGAGCGCAAGATCGTCCACGACGCGATCGCCGCGGCGGGCCTGCGCAGCGAGTCCGAGGGCGAGGAGCCCGAGCGCTACGTGGTGGTCTACCCGAGCTGACGGCGATCCTCGGTTCGCCGGAGGTCTTCTGGGAAGATCGTGGTGAAAGCCCCCGCTCTGTGCGGGGGCTTTTGTTTTGCCGGAATTCCCGCGGACGGGGAGCGTCACGGGGAAGATGGCGGCGTCGGGTTTCGCGGGCGCGCGGCGCATGTGGAACCATCGTTGATTGTGGGGAAGAACCGATGACTGAGCAGCCGGAAGCCGTACCGCCGCGGGCACAGGAGGTCTTCGGCGCGGCGTTGCCCGTCGCCGAACGGTATGTGCGTCTCCTGGCGACCGCCGGAGTGGAGCGCGGGCTCATCGGCCCCCGCGAGGTGGGCCGCCTCTGGGAGCGGCATGTGATCAACTGCGCGGTGCTGAGCGAGGCGGTGCCCGAAGGGGCCTCGGTGATCGACATCGGCTCCGGCGCCGGGCTGCCCGGGCTGGTCCTGGCGATCGTCCGGCCCGACCTCGACATCACCCTGCTGGAGCCGCTGCTGCGGCGCACCACCTTCCTCAACGAGGCGGTCGAGGAGCTCGGCCTCGCCAACGTCACCGTCCGGCGGGGGCGTGCCGAGGAGGTCGCCAAGGACTACGCGGTGGACGTCGTGACGGCGCGGGCGGTGGCCCCGCTCGACCGGCTGGCCACCTGGGGGCTGCCCCTGCTGCGGGTCGGCGGCGAGATGCTGGCCCTCAAGGGGGAGCGCGCGGCGCAGGAACTCGCCGAGGCCGAGCCCGTGCTGCGCAAGCTCGGCGTGCGCAGGGCTGAGCTCCTCCTGGTAGGGCAGGGTAAGGTCGATCCGCCGACGACGCTCGTTCGGCTCGTCGCCGAACGGATTCCCGAGCGTGGAGGCAGAAGGAGCAAGCGGAAGGGTGACCGGTCGCCGACGAGCGGCTGAGCCCCCCTCTCTTCGACGAAGGAGCCCGCGGTGGAGCCGTCATCAGGCCACGCGTTCAGTATGCAGGGGACAGCCGAGACGGCGTCTGTCGCGCCGCGCATGGAGACGGAGCAGACCGTGGATTCACGTGAAACGCTGGTCCCGCCTCCCGGCACCGGGAATCCGGTGGCGCGGGCCGCGGCCGCCGCACGGCAGGTGATGGCCCAGCGGGGCGACAACGAATGGCCCCGCCCGGCGCAGACCCGGGTGATCACCGTCGCCAACCAGAAGGGCGGGGTGGGCAAGACCACCACGTCGGTCAACCTGGCGGCCGCGCTGGCGATGCACGGGGCGCAGGTGCTCGTCGTCGACCTCGACCCGCAGGGCAACGCCTCCACGGCCCTGGGCATCGACCACCACGCGGACGTGCCCTCCATGTACCACGTGCTGATCGAGGAGCGGCCGCTCGCCGAGATCGTCATGGCCTCGCCGGAGCTGCCCAACCTCTACTGCGCCCCCGCCACGCTCCACCTGGCCGGCGCGGAGATCGAGCTCGTCTCCAAGGTGGCCCGCGAGTCGCGGCTGCGGCGCGCCCTGGACGACTACGACAAGAGCCGCTTCGACTACGTGCTGATCGACTGCCCGCCGTCGCTCGGCCTGCTCACCCTGAACGCCCTGGTCGGCGGGGACGAGCTGCTGATCCCGATCCAGTGCGAGTACTACGCGCTGGAGGGGCTCAGCCAGCTGCTCGGCACCGTCGACCTGGTCACCTCGCACCTCAATCCCACGCTGAACGTCTCCACGATCCTGCTGACGATGTACGACGCCCGCACCAGGCTCGCCGCGCAGGTCGCCGAGGAGGTCCGCTCCCACTTCGGCGAGACGGTCCTGAAGACGGTCATCCCCCGCAGCGTCCGGGTCTCGGAGGCCCCCAGCTACGGCCAGTCCGTCATGACCTACGACCCCGGCTCCACCGGAGCCCTCGCCTACAGCGAAGCCGCCTCGGAGATCGCCCACCGCTGGGCCGAGGTCGCCACGTGACCCCCACCCACCCCCCCACGCCCAACGGCGCGCCACCCGCGCCACCCCACACCGGGCACTCCCCTGAAGAGCACCCGCCCAACGAAGCACCGTTCGCGACTGGCCGCGTATCCTGCGACGCGCCATTCACGGCTGGCCGCGTATCCCACGATGCGCCGCTTACAGCTGGACGTGTATCCCGCGACGCGTGGCTCACGGCGGGCCGTGAGCGGCTGCGCGCCGGACGATCCACTGTGGAGCGTGCGACTGACGGCGTAGGTCATGAGCTGCCGCCCATCGAACGGTCCACCGTGGAGTGTGTGTCCGGCGGCGCGCGGACTGCGGCCGAGCACGCGCTGGCGCGGGCTGGGCGGGCCGTTGAAGAACGTGTGTCCGGCAGCGTGCCGTTCGCGGCTGGACGCCTGGCCCGCGACGCGTGGCTCACGGCGGGCCGTGAGCGGCTGCGCGCCGGGCTTTTTGTTGAAGAACGTGCGCCTGGTGGCGCGCTGTTCGCGGCCGAAGGTGCGTTGAGGCGCACCGGGCGGTCCGGCGGGGAGAGGGCGCCTGAGGGCGTGCTGTCCGCGGCTGGACGAACCACTGAGTACATGTACGCCTACGGGGGTCGATGAATGAGCGCTTCACGTCAGCCGCGGGGCCTGGGCCGGGGCCTCGGCGCGCTGATCCCGACGGCACCCGTCGCGGCGGCCGCGGCGGAGCACGCCGGGGGCCCGTTCGGCGAGGCCGACCTCGACACGGTGGACGGCGCCCGCTTCGCGGAGCTGCCCGTCAAGGAGATCACCCCCAACCCGCGCCAGCCCCGCACCCACTTCGACGAGGAGGCGCTGGAGGAGCTGGCCGCCTCGATCTCGATCGTCGGCCTGCTCCAGCCGATCGTGGTGCGCGAGACGCCCGCGGGCGCCACCCGCTACGAGCTGATCATGGGAGAGCGGCGCTGGCGCGCGTCCCAGCGGGCCGGCCTGGACACGATCCCCGCCATCATCCGGGACACCTCGGACGACGACCTGCTCCGTGACGCCCTCATGGAGAACCTCCACCGCCAGCAGCTGAACCCGCTGGAGGAGGCGGCCGCCTACCGGCAGCTCCTCGACGACTTCGGCGCCACCCACGAGCAGCTCGCCACCCGCGTCGGCCGCTCCCGCCCCCACATCAGCAACACCCTCCGCCTCCTCAACCTCCCCCCGGCCGTGCAGCGCCGCGTCGCCGCGTCCGTCCTCAGCGCCGGACACGCCCGCGCCCTCCTCGGCCTGGACTCCCCCGAGGCGATGGAGGCGCTCGCCACCCGCATCGTCGCCGAAGGCCTGTCCGTCCGCGCCGTCGAGGAGATCATCGCCCTCCGCGAGGCCGACGACCCCCAGCCCCAGGCCCGCCGCCCCGTCCGCAAGCCCGCGGCCCCCGGCCTCGAAGCCCTCGCCGACCGCCTCAGCGAACGCTACGAGACCAGGGTCCGCGTCGACCTGGGCGCCCGCAAAGGCAAGATCGTCGTAGAGTTCGCCACCCTGGAGGACCTCGAGCGCATCATCGCCACGATGGCCCCCACGGACGACGAGTCCACCTGATCCCACCCCTTCCCCAAAGGCCCTCCCCGGAGGGCCTTTTTCTTTTCCCTCCCCACCGACTCCTCACCCACCGGTCCCTCCGACGGCCCGCTCCGTCGACCGCAGCGATTTCACGTGAGTCGACCGCAGCCGTTTCACGTGAAACGGCATGTGAGGGAAGTCGACGGGCACCCGGTCGGCAATCGCTTCCGCTCAACGCTTTGCTCTCGGCCGGGCAGAGACGTACGTAGAGACGAGAAACCGAGGCGCGGTTTCACGTGAAACTGGACGCGCACAGGTGGTCGAACCGTCAGGCCCAGCGACCGGGACCGCCCGGGGTCGGAGGGGGCGGGCAAAGCAGAAGAGCACCTGTGCCCAGGCGTCAATGATGGGTTTCACGTGAAACGGGCCGGGGGAAGCCCGGTGCTTCGTTCGAAGTGGTGCGCCGTGAAGGCGAGTATGCGCGAGCGCCGACGAGGACGCCCGTTGCGGCCGACCGAACCGGCGCGGCTCGCAGCCACAACCGGTTCGGCCGCGTCAGGGATGCGAGGGGGCCGTTGTCGATGACCGCCTTGGATCGTCTTCGCTTCGGGATACCCGAGACCCCGTACGGGAAGCGATTTCCCCGGACGAACCGCGCCGAATGATCCTGCGCAACGGCAGTCCTCTTCCCTCGGAGCCATGGGTTCGGTTTCACGTGGAACGACAGGACGCTTGGCGGGAGCCGCAGGGATGTAGACGGCCTGGAGTGGTTTCACGTGGAACGTCGATGAGGATGCAGGCCGATCGGTTTCACGTGGAACAGGGCGGAGCGCAGCGCGCCGCCCTGTGGCGCTGAGGGTCCGCAAAGGCGGGAGTGCTGTCGTCGCTGACGGTTCGGCAGCCGTATACCGGCGCTACCAGAGAGCTGATTCTCGGACGTCGGCTGTCGGTGTCATGAAGCGAAGCGCTTGATGAGAGCCCGGGATACGGTTGCAGTGGTGCGGACGAGCCATAGAACGGTCTGGCTGGTTTCACGTGGAACCGGCGGCGGAAGACGCCGTGGGGTTCCGAAAGCGGGTCACATGGAGATTCACCGGGCGGGCCGCGTGGAGATCCGGCTGGGAGGGTCGGTCCGAGGGTCGGCGCCCTCGGACCGGGCGGCTCCGGGTTCTTGTTTCACGTGGAACGGGAGTGGTCTCCGGCGCCGGGGGAGGGGACGGCGGGTCAGAGGGAGGAGAGGATCTGGGTGATGGTGAGGTGGGAGGCGTGGAGAGCCAGCGGGAGGCTGCTGGTCTCGGTCATGCCGGGGGCGACGTTGACCTCCAGGAGGTGGGGGGTGCCGTCGGTGTCGACGATGATGTCGCTGCGGGAGAGGTGGCGGAGGCCCAGGGCGTGGTGGGCGGCGAGGGCCGTGCGGCGGACCTGTTCGGTGGCCTCGGGGGAGAGGCGGGCGGGGGTGATGAACTCGGTCTGGCCGGCGGTGTAGCGGGCCGTGTAGTCGTAGCTCTCGCCCAGGGGGATGATCTCCACGGCGGGGAGCGCGGTGGGTTCGCCGTCGACCTCGATGACGCCGACGGCCACCTCCGTGCCGGTGACGAAGCGCTCGATGAGGGCGACGTCGCCGTAGGAGAAGCAGCCGATCAGCGCGGTGGACAGCTCCGCCGCCTCCCGGACGACCGACGCGCCCAGCGCCGACCCGCCGCGGGTCGGCTTCACGAACAGGGGCAGGCCGAGTTTGTCCAGGACAGCCTTCATGACGGCGCTCGCGCCCAGATCGTGGAAGGCGGCCTTGGGCAGGGTCACCGACTCGGGGGTGGCCAGGCCCGCCTGCCGGAAGACCGCCTTCGCCGTCGGCTTGTCCCACGCCAGCCGGCAGGCGTCGGGCCGCGCCCCCACGTAGGGGACGCCGAGCAGTTCCAGCACCTCCCGGATGGCGCCGTCCTCCCCCTCGGCGCCGTGCAGCACCGGGAACACCAGATCCGGCGGGTCCTCCATCAGCAGGGGCAGCAGGCCGGCGTCCGCCTCCCTGATCTCCACCTGCATCCCCACCTGCTTCAGAGCGTCCGCCACCCGCCGCCCCGAGCTCAGCGAGACCTCACGCTCGTACGACATGCCACCGGCCAACACGATCACCCGTTCCATGGAACAGGACCCTACGCCTCCCGGCCCCCCGCCCATCCCACGCCTCCACCCGCACGCCGTCGGCGTTCGGCGGGGGAAAAGAAAACCGCCGCCCGGGTGGTCGGGCGGCGGCGGGGGTGGAGCCGGTCAGCGGAAGGTGTCGCGCAGGGCGAGTTCCTGGTCGATGACGGAGGCGAGGCGGTGGACGCCTTCGCGGATGCGGGCGGGCTCGGGGTAGCAGTAGGAGATGCGCATGTGGCGGTGACCCTGGCCGTCGGCGTAGAAGCCGGTGCCGGGGACGTAGGCGACGCGGTTGGCGATGGCCAGGGGGGACATGGCCTTGGAGTCGAGGCCCTCGGGGAGGGTGAGCCAGACGAAGAAGCCGCCGGCGGGGCGGGTCCACGTGGTGCCCTCGGGCATGGTCTCGGTGAGGGCGTCGAGCATGGCGTCGCGGCGTTCGCGGTACAGCTCGCGGTAGGCCTTCACCTGGTCGCGCCACGGGTGGGTCTTGAGGAACTCGCGGACGGCGAGCTGGGTGAGGTTGCTGTGCGAGAGGATCGCGGACTCGGCGGCGAGCACGAGCTTGGCGCGGACGGCGTGCGGGGCCAGGGCCCAGCCGACGCGCAAGCCGCTGGCGAACGTCTTGGAGAACGAGCCGAGGTAGATGACGCGCTCGGACTCATCGGCGCGCAGCGGGCGCGGCGGCGGGGCGTCGAAGCTCAGCAGGCCGTACGGGTTGTCCTCGATGATGAGGAGGTCGAACTCCTCGGCGAGCGCCAGGATCTCGGCGCGGCGCGGTACCGACAGGGTCACGCCCGCCGGGTTCTGGAAGGTGGGCACCGTGTAGAGGAACTTCACCCGGCGCCTCTCGGCGCGCAGCCGCGTCAGCGTCTCGCGCAGCGCCTCGGGGACGATGCCCTGGCCGTCCATCGGGATGTGCACGACCTCGGCCTGGTAGGAGGCGAAGGTGCCGAGCGCGCCCACGTAGGAGGGGGACTCGGCGAGCACCACGTCGCCCGGGTCGACGAAGATCTTGGTGATGAGGTCGAGCGCCTGCTGGGAGCCGACGGTGACGGTGATGTCGTCGGGGCTGGCGGTGATGCCCTCCAGGGCCATCACGTCGCAGATGCGCTCGCGCAGTTCCGGGTCGCCCTGGGCGGAGCCGTACTGCAGGGCCTCGCCGCCGCGGGTGGCGACGAGGTGCTGGAGCATCGCGCCGACCCCGTCCAGCGGCAGCGCGTCGATGAACGGCATGCCGCCCGCCAGGGACACGATCTCCGGCCGGGATGCCACCGCGAAGAGAGCTCGGATCTCGGAGGCCACCATGCCACGGGCACGGGCGGCGTAACGGTCGAGATGCGAGTCGCTGCGGGTGGTCTCCATTTTCTTTCCTCCTGCATGAGGCGCTGGGCCGGGTACCACCGTACGGCACGGGGCACGGTTCCCGACGGTCGGTATTGGATACGATGCCTGCGGGGTCATTTCGGTTGACTCGAAGCGCAGAGTCCACCGAGAGGGCGGCCTGATCGACCGACCACGACGGAAGGTGTGCGCCCGGTGTCACGTCGCCTTGTGAACGTCACGCTCGACAACCTCGTCGACCTGCCGCGCCGCTGTCGCCACTGCGTGTTCTGGGAACTGGACCCGGTGAGCCGGGAACGGGCCGTGGAGGCCGGAGCCCCCGAGTTGGAGAAGGAAGCCTGGGTCTCCGCGACGCTGCTCGAATGGGGCAGCTGCGGGAAAATCGCTTACGTGGATGATATTCCCGCCGGATTCGTGCTTTATGCACCGCCGCTTTATGTGCCGCGCTCGGCGGCGTTCCCCACGAGCCCGGTCTCCGCGGACGCCGTCCTGCTGATGACCGCGCACATCCTCCCGGAGTACGCCGGCGGCGGGCTGGGGCGCATGCTCGTCCAGGGCGTCGCCAAGGACCTCACCCGCCGCGGCGTCAAGGCGATCGAGTCGTTCGGCGACCTGAAGACCGAGGAGGGCGGCTGCATGGTCCCCGCCGACTACCTGCTCTCCGTCGGCTTCAAGACGATACGCCCGCACCACCGCTACCCGCGGCTGCGGCTCGACCTGCGTTCGGCCCTGTCGTGGCGTGAGGACGTCGAGGTGGCCCTGGAACGCCTGCTGGGGTCCATGACCCCCGAAGGGGCGCTGCGGCCCGTCTGAGGCCTTCTGGGCCGTGCATCGTTTTCTGCGATCGCCATCCCTTTTCGGACAGCGGACCGGTAGGCTCCCGGCACCGTCCCCCATCCCGAAGAGGTCTCCCGCGTGAAAGCCCGCCTGACCGCGCTCACCGCCGCCGCCGCCCTGTCGACGAGTCTCCTGGCGCCCGCCGCGCAGGCCGCGCCCGCGCCCGGAGCGCCGGCCGCGCGGGCCAAGGCGTCGCCGAACGTCGTCTGGGCGTACGTGACGAACAAGAAGCCGAAGAAGTCCTTCTACAAGAAGAAGGGCGCCGTCCCCGTCGGGCGGACGGGCGGCGCCGTGCACCGCGCCTACTACCGGGTCGACCTCGGCGACGTGATGAGCGAGGACGTCGTCACCTCCGTCCGGCTGCGCATCCCCGTGAAGTCGCCCAGCGCGTGCCGCCGCGGCGGGGCGCCGGCCGTCAAGGTCCAGCAGACCCGGACGCTCTCGGGCAGGCCCACCTGGAAGAAGCAGCCGAAGGCCACCCGGACGCTGGGCACCGTGAAGCCCAGGTGTTCGGGCAAGGCGCTGGACGTCGACCTCACCCAGGCCGCGCGCCGGGTGCTGGCGCAGGGCGGCGACAACATCAGCTTCCGCCTGGTCGCCACCAGCGAGAAGAAGACGAAGAAGTCGCTCAAGCTCTCCCACGCCGCCAAGCTCACCCTCCGCGCGCACAGCGACAACGACGACGAGGGCGGCCTGGGCAACCCGGCGGCGAACAGGCCGCAGCCGGTGGCCAACGCGTCGCTCGACGGCGCCGGCTGCCAGGTCGGCGCGGCGGCGCCCGTGATCCGCGACGGCGCCGCCACGTTCACCGGCACGACCTCCGACCCGGACGGCGGCTTCATCGGCCTGCGCGTCGAGTGGGAGACCGTCGGCGGCGAGGGCGCGCCGGTGTCCAAGATGCAGTTCTCGGCCCCGAACGAGCCGCGGAACTTCACGGTCGACCTGCCCGTCGGCACCTTCAAGAAGGACGGCGACTACCGCTGGCGCCTCCAGGGCTTCGACGACTTCGGCGGCGGCCCCTGGACGGGCTGGTGCGAGTTCGAGGTCGACCTGCCCGCGGCGCCCCCCGTCGTCGTGCCTCCCATCGCCCCCGTCGTCCCCGCCCCGGTGGTCCCGCCCGCGGCCGAGGACGCCCCCGCCGCACCGTGACATGACGAGGCCCGCCCGGAGGTTCTCCGGGCGGGCCTTCGGCGTCAGGGGCCTTGAGGGCTACAGGAACTCGGCGAGGTCCCGCAGCAGGGCGGCCTTGGGCTTGGCGCCCATGATCTGCTTCACGACCTGGCCGCCCTGGTAGACGTTCATGGTCGGGATCTGCATGACCCCGTACTCGCGGGGGACGTTGGGGTTCTCGTCGATGTTGAGCTTCACGATCGAGATCTTGTCGCCGTGCTCGGCCGCGATCTCCTCGAGGATCGGGGCGACCATGCGGCAGGGCCCGCACCACTCGGCCCAGAAGTCCACGAGGACCGGCTTGTCGCTGTCGAGGACCTCGCTCTGAAAGGTCTTGTCGGTCACTGCATCCATCTGTTCTCAGCCCTCCTGGAGGTAACGCTCGGCGTCGATCGCGGCGGAGCAGCCGCTGGCGGCGGCGGTGATCGCCTGGCGGTAGACGTGGTCGACCACGTCGCCGCAGGCGAACACGCCGGGGATCTCGGTCTTGGTGGTGGGGTGCTGCACCAGCAGGTATCCGTCGTCGTCGGCGGTGAGCTGGCCCTTGAACAGCTCGCTGCGCGGGTCGTGGCCGATGGCGATGAACAGGCCGGTGACGTCGAGTTCGCCGATCTCGTCGGTCTTGACGTTGCGGACCTTCAGGCCGGTGACCTTCTCCTCGCCCAGGACGTCGACGACCTCGCTGTCCCACAGGAAGGTGATCTTCGGGTTGGCCAGCGCGCGCTCCTGCATGATCTTGCTGGCGCGCAGCGTGTCCCTGCGGTGGACCACCGTCACGTGGGCGAACTTGGTGAGGAAGATCGCCTCCTCCATGGCGGTGTCGCCGCCGCCGACCACCGCGATGTTCTGGTCGCGGAAGAAGAACCCGTCGCAGGTCGCGCACCAGGAGACGCCGCGGCCCGACAGCCGCTTCTCGTTCTCCAGGCCCAGCTCGCGGTAGCCCGAGCCGGTGGCGACGATGACGGCCTTGGCGTAGTGGAACTCCTCGCCCACCTTGACGACCTTGGGGTTGCCGGTGAGGTCGACCTCGGTGACGTCGTCGGTGACGAGCTCGGCGCCGAACCGCTCGGCCTGCTTGCGCAGGTTGTCCATGAGGTCGGGGCCCATGATGCCGTCGGGGAAGCCGGGGAAGTTCTCCACGTCGGTGGTGTTCATGAGCGCGCCGCCGGCGGTGACGGAGCCCTCGAACAGCAGCGGCTTGAGATCCGCCCGCGCCGCGTAGATCGCCGCCGTGTACCCGGCCGGACCGGATCCGATGATGATCACATTGCGGATGTCGGTGCTCACTGCTGCTCCCTATTTCTTTGGCCTGTGCCATGCGGTGGCGACAACGAATCCTATGGCCCGCTCATTCCCGGCCGATCGTGCGGCCCGTGGCCGCATTAGGGTAGGAGCCGTGGCGGAGATCCTATTGTTCCACTCGGTGTACGGGCTGCGACCGGCGGTACGGGGGGCGGCGGAGCGGTTGCGCGGGGCAGGGCACGTGGTGCACGTGCCCGACCTGTACGAGGGCCGCACCGCCGACACGATGGCGGACGCCAAGGTGATCTTCGAGGAGATCGGCAGGGACGCCCTGCTGGAGCGGGCGGTCCGGGCCGCCGCGCCGCACTCGGGCACCGGGCTGGTCTACGCGGGCTTCTCGCTGGGCGCGGCGATCGCGCAGACGGTGGGGCTGGCCGACGAGAACGCCAGGGGGCTGCTGCTCGTGCACGGCACGTCGGACCTGGCCGAGGACGTCGAGGCGGACCTGCCGGTGCAGCTGCACGTGGCCGACCCGGACCTGTACGAGACGGCCGACTGGCTGAACAGCTGGTACCTGGACATGCGCCGGGCCGGCGCGGACGTGGAGATCTTCCGTTACCAGGGCGCGGGCCACCTCTTCACCGACCCGGACCTGCCGGACTACGACGAGCACTACGCCGAGCAGGCCTGGGCGATCGCCCTCGACTTCCTGGCGGAGGTCGGTCAGGCCCGCTCGGCGTAGCGCCCGCCGGTCAGCCGGAGATGCGGGTGGTGGCGAAGAGGTCCGGCTCCTGGGCGGAGCACTGGGCGCCGACGGCGTAGACGAGGGCGTCGTCCGCACGGCCGTCGGAGACCACGATCACGGTGGCCTCGCGCCCGTCGAACCAGGCGTTGTCCACCAGCAGGACCTGCGCGGCCGGGCCCGCGACGGCCTTCACGCAGTCCAGGATGCGGGGCGGCACCGTTCCGGCCCGCACGTCCTTGCTCCTGTCGAGCTGGTCCTCGACCTGGGCGGCCAGGGTGGCGTCCTGGTACCGGGTGGCGCTGGTGACCAGCGGGAGCTCGTCCGCGGACGCCACCGGCACGGGAGTGCGCCCCCACAGGAGGGCGGCGGGCGCCGCCTGCTCGGAGCCCGCTTCCAGGGCCCCGTTGGCCAGGGCCGCACCCACGCCGGAGACGACGGCCACGGCGGCCGCCGCGGCGAAGACGCGCTGCATCCTCATCCGCCTGCGGGCGGCCAGGTCGATGACCGGCGCCCCCTCGGTGGCCTCGGCCAGCACCGCCGCGTCCAGCCGGGCCGCGAGGGACTCCGGCAGCGGTGGCAGTGGCGCCGCCGCCAGGATCTGGCTGACGCTCTGCAGATCGTCCGAGCGATCCCGGCATTCCGCACACTTTTCCAGATGCGCACGGACCGAAGTCGCGGGCTGCTCTTCCAGCAGCCCCTCGGCGAGATCCGCGAGCACGTCATAGTCGACATGGTGTCCGTTCACGACGCGCTCCCTCCTTCTTCGAGCACCGAAGGTCCAGCCTGGCGGGGTACGGCGCGGACCTGAGAGTCATTCGAAGGTCCGACGACGGAGCCGCCCGCCCGGTTCCGGAGATGGCCGAGAAGTGGCGCCAATCTCGCGCGGCCCCGGGCGCACCGGCTCTTGATCGTGCCCGGGGGGACCTCCAGCACCTGGGCGGCGTCGTCGACGCTGTAGCCCATCATGTCCACCAGGACGAGCGCGGCCCGCTGCTCGAAGGGGATGTTCCGCAGCGCGTCGGCGACGTCCAGGCTGAGCTCGTGCGCGGAGGTCGGGTCGGGACCCTTGGGGGCGACGGAGTCCAGGACGTCGTCGTCGGGGAAGGCGACGGTGGGCCGGGCGGTGCGGCGGCGCAGCCGGTCCAGGCAGGCGTTGACCACGATCCGGTGCAGCCAGGTGGTGACGGCCGACTCGCCGCGGAACTTGCCGGCCGCCCGGTAGGCGGACAGGAAGGCGTCCTGCAGGGCGTCGGCGGCCTCCTCCTGGTCGCCGATGGTGCGCAGGGCCACCGCCCACATGCGGTCGCGGTGCCGGGAGACCAGCACGGAGAAGGCGCGGGGATCGCCCTGGGCGTGCTTGGCGAGGAGCTCCTTGTCACCGAGCGCCTCGACCTGCTTGTTGCCGAACAAGGGCATCACTCCGTCCCGTGTACCGAGGCCTCACCGACCTGGACCCGCCCCGACTGCGGAGACGTAGTGAACCAGATGATCACATAGCGTCCGGTACCGGTTCCGGAGACCTCGGTGCTGCCGGAGCCGAGCGCCGTGGAACCGAACTGGACCGACTGGGACCGGTCCTCGCTGTCGCCCACGTAGACCTTGAAGTTGGCACCCATGCTCGTCGGAGGCGAGTGCAGGACCACCTTGCTGACCTGCTTGGAGGCGCCCAGGTCGAGGACGACGCCCATGCCCTTCAGGTAGTTGCCGAACTGGGTGGCGTACGGAGCCCGGTAGCGATCGGTCTCGAAGTACGTACCGTTCTTCTTGTCCTTGATGAAGTGCGCGGTGGCCTCGACCTTGCTGTCGGCGTTGCCGTTGCCGGTCAGCTCGAGAATGCCCCGGGCGTGGTTGATCGACAGCTTCTTGGTGCTGGGCACGACCGCGGCCTCGGTGGGCTGGACCCCCTGTCCCGGATCGCCGTTGCCGTCCTTCTTGCCCCCGGTGAACTGCCAGGCGGCGACGCCGATGACGATGGCGGCGACCGCGGCCGCGACGGCGACCAGCGGCCGGTTGATCTTCTGGTCGGCGGGGGTGACGGCGGGGGTGGACGGCGAGGAGGTCGCCGGCGGGGCCGGCTGCGCCATCTGCGCGGCGGGTTGCGGCGCGGCGGTGGGCCGGGTCGGGGCGGGGGGCCGCGGCTGGGGCACCGTCTTGGCCGGGGCCTCGGTGCGCCGCGGCCGGTCGATCACGGCGGGCGGCGGCCCGGACTGCAGCCCGGCGAAGAGCGGCAGCGGGGTGCGCGGCACCTTGGCGAGCGCGGCGGCGACCTGGGCGGGCGTGGTCAGCGGCTCTTCCGGCGCGCCGATCTCCATCGCCCGGCGGACGATCTCGTCGACCGCGGCGGGCACCTCCTCGCGCAGCTCGCGCGGCGGCACGTGGTCGCCGTTCTGCTCGGGCGCGGGCGGCAGCGAGGACTCGTCCGCGCCGCCGGGCCAGTGGCCGGTCAGCGCGGCGTAGAGCATCTGGCCGAGGCCGAGCGCGTCCAGCCGGGCGGGCTCGGTGGAATTGACGCCGCACAGCACCGCCTCGACGCCCAGACCGGTGAGCTTGACGGTGCCGCCCGTCGTCCAGACCAGGTGGCGGGCGGTGAGGCACAGGTGGGACATGCCCGCCTTGTGCGCGGCGGCCAGCGCCTCGGCGGCCTCGGAGACGAACCGCGCGGCGCGGCCGGGCGCCAGCGGGCCGCCGGAGGCGATCATCTCCTCGAGCGTCTCACCGCTGACCCACTCGCTGATCACATAGGCGAGCTCGCCGTCGTTGTCGGCGTCGAAGACCTGGGTGAGGCGGGGGTCGGTGAGCCGGGACGCGGTGCGCGCGGCGGTGACGACCTCGGCGGCGCGGGGGAACCCGGGCTCGAAGGTGCGCACGGCGACGGCCCGCGCGAGGATCTCGTCGATCGCCTTCCACAGCGTGGAGCCGTCCGCCTCGCTGACCTTCTCCTCGAGGCGGTAGCGGCCGGCGAGCCTGGTCCCGGGCTCAATGACGGAGGTGCTCATGACTGTTCCCGTCGCATTCCCGCCGCACATCAACGAATCCCATGGTGCCTGACATCGTAGTAGGGAAAGAGGGTTCTAGCGCAGACCGGGGATCCGGGCGCCGAGCGTCCTCGTCATGGTCTCCACCTCCGGTATGCGGAGGACGCGGGCGGCGGCGACGTACAGGATGCCACCTCCCAGACCACCGAGGACGAGTGCCGCCAGAGAAGACAGAAGGCCGGTTCCGGCCCATTTCTCCAGCGCCACATGACAGCCGAGCGCGAAGGCCGCGAGCGGACCCGCGGCAGCCAGCATCTTGACATGAGAGGCGATGATCCGGCCAGCGTCGATCCGCCCCAGCCGCCGGCGCATGATGATCCCGCACAGGACGACGCCGACCGAGTTGGTGACCACGAAGGCCCCGGCGATGCCGACGACGACGTCCTCGGTCGGCAGGGCGCGGGTGGCCAGGTAGGCGGTGCCGACGTTGACGGCGACGGTCGCGAAGGCGATCAGCGCGGGCGTCCGGGTGTCCCGGTAGGCGTAGAAGACGCGCAGCATCAGCTGGTAGATCGAGAACGGCACCAGCGCGACGGCGAACACCTGCATGATCCGCCCGATGACCGCGGCGTCGGCGGCGCTGGTGTTGCCGTGGGCGAACAGCGCGTTGACGATGTCGGGGGCCAGGACGAGCATCAGGGCCGCGCCGGGGATGACCAGGACGGACGACAGCCGCAGCCCGGAGGAGAAGTCGTCGCGGACGAGGTCGGTCTTGCCCTCGGCGGCGTGGCCGCTCATCCGGGGCAGCAGCGCGGTGATCACCGAGACCGCGACGATCGCGTAGGGCAGCTGGAAGAACTGGTACGCCGTGGAGTAGGACGCGTAGCCGTACGCCTCGCCCAGCCCCTCGGCCTTGGCCTGGAAGCCCGCGTCGTTGGTGAACCGCGTGATGAGCAGGAAGCCGACCTGCAGCAGCAGGACGTACAGCAGCGACCAGGCGGCGGTGCGGCCGACCTGGCCGAGCTCGCCCTTCTGGAAGTCCAGCCGGGGGCGCCAGCGGAAGCCCGTGCGGCGCAGCGCGGGCCACAGCACGATCGTCTGCAGCACGATGCCGCCGGTGGTGCCGGCCGCCAGCAGCCAGAACTCGGCGCCGCTGAGGTTGGAGGCGTCGGGCTTGCCCCCGTCCTGGATCAGCAGGAACGCCACGCCGACGCCGATGACGACGAAGTTGTTGAGGACCGGCGCCCACATCGGGGCGGCGAAGGAGTCGCGGGTGTTGAGGATCGCCCCGGCGAAGGCGCCCACGCCGTAGAAGAAGATCTGCGGGAGGAAGAACATCGCGAACAGGACGGCCAGCCGCAGGTCGTCGCCCTGGAGCTCGGATCCGCCGTAGGCGCGCATGATGAGCGGCGCGGCCAGCACCGCCAGCACGGTGAGCACGCCGAGCCCGACCAGCGCGATGGTGAAGAACCGCTGCTCGTAGGCCTTGCCGTACGCGGCGTCCCGCTTCTTGGCCTGCACGATCAGCGGGACGATCACCGAGGTGAGGATGCCGCCGAACAGCAGGTCGTAGAGGATGTTCGGGATGGTGTTGGAGAGGTTGTAGATCGACCCGAGGACGCCGTTGCCCAGCGCGATGATGATCACCGCGCTGCGGACGAACCCGGTGATCCGGGAGGCGATGGTGCCCAGGGCCATGAGGGCGCCCGAGCGCATCAGGCTCGCGGCCGCGCCCCCGCTCCGCTCCTCAGACCGCTGCTCCGTCATGCTGTGCTTCCTCCTCCTTGCGCCGCCGCCGCGCGCGCATCCCACGGAAGCCTACGCCGACGACCAGCACGCCGAGGGCACCAACGGTGATGAAGAGTCCGATCGAGGAGATCCCGGTCGTTTTCACGAAGACGCTCTGGGCGCTGATCTCCTCGCGCTCCCGGTTGGAGATCTTGACGACGACCTCGACCTCGTTGGTGAACGAGCTGCCGGTGGGGAGCTTGACCGGCACCAGGAGGGTGTCCTTCTGGTTGCCCTCGATCCGGCGCTCCAGCATGTAGCTCTCCTGGTCCTCCTCGTTCTCGTCGGGGAAGACCAGCCGGCCCGCGGGGTAGGTGAAGATCTCGATGAAGACGTCGACCGGCCCGCTGCCCTCGGGGAACTCGTTCGCGATGGTGAATCTCAGCACACCGGAGGAGCCCGCGAGCTGCTTCTCCGTCCCCTGGACCAGGCTGACCCGGCTGACCCCGGCCTTGTGGTCGTCCTCGGCCGCCCCCAGGAAGGCGTAGGCGGCGTTCTGGCGCCTGCTGTTGCCCCGCCAGTAGTTGGAGGCGGCCCGCATGGCCGTCCGCTGGAGCGAGGTGTCGGGCTCGGGGAAGATCTTGGAGAAGGCGTAGGCGGTCTTGTTCATCGCCTTCACGACCTCCAGGTAGTGCCCGGTGAGCTCGCGTTCCTCGTCGGCGTAGGTGACGAAGGTGCGCTCGGAGGTGCGGTTCTTGGGCGCGGCGACGTCCCCGAGGGCGGTGGGCTGGAGCCAGCCGCTCCGGGCGTCCTTGGCCAGCAGGCTCCTGGCGAAGTCCGGATCGGGGTTCCAGCGCCGGTCGGGGGTGACGACCAGGGTGCGGCTCTTGCTGGGCGCCTCCGTGGTGATCATCGCGGTCTCGGCCAGGTACCGCTGCCGGGCGGCGAGGGCCGCCCCCGGGGAGCGGGTGTCGGCGCTGATGATCTGCTGGATGGTGTCGTCGTAGGCGATGGCCGTCTTCTGCCTGCCCTTGGACGTGTCGACGGTGGTCGCGGCGCTGGGCGTGTAGGTGATGCCGGTGCCCGGCATCAGCTGGTTGCTGCTGAGCAGGAAGTAGCTGCTGCCGAGCTTCCCGTTGGCGGCGAGGCGGTCGATCGTCTTCTGGTTGATGGCCCCGCTGTTGGTCCAGGCGAGGCGCGAGTATGACTCGGCGTCCTTCTCCAGGACGTCGAGGCCGAGCTTCTTGTCGGCGTACGCGGCCTTCAGGAGGCTGCTCTGGCCGCTGGCGAGCCGCTTGTTGACCAGGGCGACGGTGTCGACGTCGCTGTAGGGCGTCAGGAAGAACTTGCTCTTCGGGTTCTTCAGATACGTCCTGAGCTTCCCGAGCCAGGCCGAGGCGTCCTTGTTCCCGGGCTTCTCCTCCTCCTGCCTGCGTATCCGGTAGGGCTTCTGCATCGCCGCCACGTCGGTGAGGAGGCCGGGGTCGATCGCCAGGGTGACGGACTTGTCCGCGGAGCCCAGCGCGGAGAGCAGATCGTTCAGCCGGCTCTTCCGGCTGCCGGAGGCGAGGGACGGGGCGAGGCCGTCGTCGTAGAACCTGTCCTCGGTGGTGCGGTGCGGGCCGTCGATGAGCGGCCAGACGAAGGAGACGCGGGTGGGCTGGACGCCGCTCTTCTTGATGTCCTTGGCGACGTGGTTGACGTAGGTGTGCACGCCCGCGAGACGCCCGGTGGCGGCCGAGGACACCGTCACGGCCAGCGGGTGGACGGAGAGCGGCCCGGAGCCGCGGGAGAGGACGTTCGCGGCGTCCCCCGAGAGGGTCACCGTCTTGGCCGCACCCGGAGCGAGGTCGAAGGGATCGCTGGACTTCAGGACATGGGGGACGGATTCCTCGGTCTCGCTGCGGGAGAAGTAGTCGAGCTGGCTGCGGGTGGTGAACGCGTCGCCGTACTGCAGCTGAGCCGTGAGGCCGGAGAGCGCGCGGCCGGTCTCATTGGTGATCTTCGCCTGGACGGTCAGCTTCTTGGTCTTCGCCACGATGATCGACGGCTTGATGTTCTCCAGGACGGCCGTCACGGTCCCCTGGCGCCGGGCGGCCGCGACCGCCGAAGTCATGCCCGGGAGGAAGGCCGTGGCCGTGAAGAGCAAGACGAGCGCTCCGAGGGCAGCCGTGAAACGCGCCTTCACTGGTACTTCTCCCACCGCGCTGCCACGCGGTCGATCGTAGTGTGCTTCCGGGGGTGAAAGACCGGACTCCGCCTCCCTTGACCGGCCTGCTCACAGGTCTCTCGCGGACGGTGATGCCCGCGTCGCAGCGGGTGAATACTTGTTTTGCGGCTTTCTCGTGAACGCTTACCCTTGGTGGTCGTGTCGAATGAGGAACAGCGCAGGGCCCTGGCCGAACTGCTGGGACGGGTGGTGCCCGCCGAGGCCGAGGAGCTCGGGCGGCTTTTCGCCGCCGCCGGTCACGAGCTCGCCATCGTCGGAGGCCCCGTCAGGGACGCGCTCCTCCAACGGCCGGTGACCGACTTCGACTTCACCACCGACGCCCCGCCGGAGCGCATCCTGGAGCTGGTCGACGGGTGGGCCGACGCGGTGTGGACGATCGGCATCGAGTTCGGCACGGTCGGGCTGCGCAAGGGCGACCAGAAGCTGGAGGTCACGACCTACCGCAGCGAGACCTACGACCCCAGGTCCCGCAAGCCCGAGGTCTCCTACGGCACCTCGCTGGAGGCGGACCTGCGGCGCCGCGACTTCGCGGTCAACGCGATGGCCGCGCGCCTGCCCGGCCGGGAGTTCGTCGACCCGTTCGGCGGCCTGCGCGACCTGAAGGAGAAGGTGCTGCGCACCCCCGGTTCCCCGGAGGACTCCTTCAGCGACGACCCGCTGCGCATGCTGCGCGCCGCCCGGTTCGTCTCCCAGCTGGGCTTCACCGTCGATCCGGCCGTCATGAAGGCGATGCGGGAGATGGCCGGCCGCATCGAGATCGTCTCGGCCGAGCGGGTGCAGGTGGAGCTGTCCAAGCTGCTGTGCGGCAGGTACCCGCGGGCGGGCCTGTCCGTCCTGGACGTCTCGGGCCTGGCCCGGTACGTGCTGCCCGAGCTGCCCGCGCTGCGGCTGGAGATCGACGAGCACCACCGGCACAAGGACGTCTACGAGCACTCGATGATCGTGCTGGACCAGGCGATCGCCCAGGAGGAGGACGGGCCCGACCTCGTCCTGCGCCTGGCGGCGCTGCTGCACGACATCGGCAAGCCGCGGACGCGGGCGCACCTGCCGGGCGGCCGCGTCTCCTTCCACCACCACGAGCTGGTGGGCGCCAAGATGACGCGCAAGCGGCTGGCCGCGCTGAAGTACCCCAAGGACGTCATCGCGGACGTCTCACGGCTGGTGGAGCTGCACCTGCGCTTCCACGGGTACGGCGACGGCGAGTGGACGGACTCCGCGGTGCGCCGCTACGTCCGGGACGCCGGGCACCTTCTGCCGCGCCTGCACAAGCTCACCCGCGCCGACTGCACGACCCGCAACAAGCGCAAGGCCGACCGGCTGGCCCGCACCTACGACACGCTGGAGGAGCGGATCGCCCGGCTGGCGGCCGAGGAGGAGCTCGGGAGGATCCGGCCGGAGCTGAACGGCGACGAGATCCAGGAGGCGCTGGGGATCACGCCGGGGCCGCTGGTCGGCAGGGCCTACAAGTTCCTGCTGGAGCTGCGGCTGGACCAGGGGCCGATCGGCAAGGACGCGGCGCGCGAGGCCCTCCTGGCCTGGGCGCGCGAGGAGGGCCTGCTCCAGCGGCAGGGCTAGGCCGGGCCGCGGGCCGTCGGGCCGTCCGCGGGCCGTCAGGCCAGGGTGCGGGCCGCCGCCGTCATCGCGGTGGTGATCCGCTCGATGTCGTCCGGGGTGCTGATGTAGGGCGGCATGGTGTAGATCAGGTCGCGGAAGGGCCGCAGCCACACGCCGTGCGCCATGACCGCCTCCTGGACGGCCCGCTGGTCGAGGGGGACGCTGGTCTGGACGACGCCGATCGCCCCCTTGACCCGCACGTCGGCGACGCCGGGCATGCCCCGCACGCCTTCGAGGCCGGCCGCCAGCCCGGCCTCGATCGCCTTGACCTCGGTGCGCCAGTCGCGTTCGGCCAGTAGCCGCAGCGAGGCGCCCGCCACGGCGGCGGACAGCGGGTTGGCCATGAACGTGGGGCCGTGCATCAGCGGGGTCCCGCCGGAGGCGCTGAGTCCCGCGGCGACGCGGTCGGTGCACAGGGTGGCGGCCATGCTGAGGTAGCCGCCGGTGAGGGCCTTGCCGACGCACATGATGTCGGGCACGACACCGGCGTGGTCGGCGCCCCACAGCTCGCCCGTGCGGCCGAACCCGGTGGCGATCTCGTCGAGGATCAGCAGGAGGCCGTGCTCGTCGGCGAGGCCGCGCAGCGCCCGCAGGTGGGACGGGTCGTAGAAGCGCATGCCGCCCGCGCCCTGCACGATCGGCTCGGCGATGATCGCCGCCAGTTCGCCGGCGTGCTCGGCGACGAGCCGCTCCAGGCCGCGGACGTACGCCTCGTCGGGGCCGGGCGGGGGCTCGGGGGCGAAGACGTGCGAGGCCAGGACGTCGGTGAACAGGTGGTGCATCCCGTTCTCCGGGTCGCAGACGGCCATGTCGCCGAAGGTGTCGCCGTGGTAGCCGCCGCGCACCGTCAGCAGGCGCGGGCGGTTGATCCCCTGGGCGCGCCAGTACTGGAGCGCCATCTTGATGGCGACCTCGACGGACACCGAGCCGGAGTCGGCGAAGAAGACCTTGGTCAGGCCCGCGGGCGCCAGGTCGAGGAGCGCCGCGGCGAGCTCGACGGCGGGCGGGTGGGTGAGGCCGCCGAACATGACGTGCGCCATGCGGCCGAGCTGGTCGGTGACCGCGGCGTCGAGCACGGGGTGGCCGTAGCCGTGGATGGCCGCCCACCACGAGGACATGCCGTCCACGAGCTCCGTGCCGTCGGCGAGGGTGAGGCGGACGCCGCGGGCCGAGACCACGGGGTGGACGGGGATCTGCGCGGGCATGGGGGCGTAGGGATGCCAGACGTGTTCGCGGTCGAAGGCCAGCAGCTCCTCAGGGGTCATACCTGCACACGGTACGCCAGTGATCTGTGTTACCTATGAGTAGCTGACCTGGGTAATTATCCGCTTATGGGCGGTACGTGAGCTGTCTCACCTGCGGGAACGCGTAAGTAGACGCTTTGTCAGCATTACTTTGATCGCGCGTTCGTGGCATCCCCCGTCCCCTTGGAGTCCGCCGTGCGTCTCGCAGCAGCCCTCACCCTGTCCGCCGCGCTGCTCCTCGGTGCCGCCCAGCCCGCCGCGGCGGCGCCGACCGTCGACCTTCGCCCGCCGGGATCCGTGGTCGTCGGCCCCGGCACGGGCACCTACGCCACCTTCGCAGCCGCCGACGTGCCCGCGTCGGTCCGCGCCATGGACCTCTACATCTACGGCCCCAATGGCGACCGCGCCCTGGTCGACCTGCAGATCCGCAACCGGCCGGGGATCTGGGAAGGCGAGTACAAGTTCCACCGCTCCGAAGGCTTCGGGCGCTGGAAGGCGGTCCTCACCATGCGCGACAACGCCGGAAGGACGAGCAAGGGCGGGACCGTCCACTTCACCGTGAAGCGCCGGACGACCCTTTCCACCGCCGATTCCCAGTCGCGTGGCAGCGGCGTCTCCGGTGTCCTGCGCAAGATGAACGCCAAGGGGAGGTACACCGCGTACGCCGGGCAGAAGGTGCGCCTGTACCGCTGGGACGGCTCCTGGACGTACGTCACCGCGGACGTGACGGACGGGAAGGGCCGCTACTCCTTCAAGAAGCGCTCCGGCAAGCTCCAGATCCGCTACGCGGGCAGCGGCCTCAACGCGGGCGCCGTCCGTACGGTGAGCTGACTCAGGGCGTGCGCCACCGCGAGGCCAGCGCGTAGTACCCCGCCGCGCCCAGCAGGTAGGCGACGATCACAAAGCCCAGGACGGCGTATGACAGGCCGTCCGGGGGGAGCACCGCGGCGGCGACGCAGGCGGCCGCCACGAAGGCGGCGTTGAAGAGCATGTCGTAGGCCGCGAAGACACGGCCGCGGAACTCGTCGTCCACGGACTGCTGCACGATCGTGTCGACGCAGACCTTGATGCCCTGGGCGGCCACACCCAGCACGAAGCCGCCCGCCACGTAGAGCGGCTCGCGGAACGGGACGGCCAGGAACAGCAGCCCGGCCGCGGCGGTGGCCAGCAGGATCGTGATCCACAAGGTCTTGCCGATCACGCGGGTCACCGGAGGCGTGATCACCGCGCCGGCGAAGTAGCCGATGCCGGAGACCGCCGTGATCACCGCGACTCCCCCGAAGCCCGAGGGGAAGTGGTTGCGGTACAGCAGCAGCGTCATGATCAGCCACAGCCCGTACAGGAAGCGGTAGAGGGCGATCGTGCCCAGCGCCAGCGCCGCGGGTCGGCGCCGGGCGACATGCCGGACCCCGGCGATCATGCCGACGACGACGTTCCGCACGGACCCGCGCTGCCGCTCGCCGGGGCCCAGCCCGTCCAGCGGCAGGGTGCGGGCCACCAGGGAGGTCGCCAGATAGCAGCAGACCGCCGCGAGCAGCGCCGCCTGCGCGCCCGCGAGCTGGACGACGAAGCCCACGCCCGCGCCGGCGAACGAGGCGATCGTCCCCGACGTCACCGAGACGGTGTTGGCCAGCAGGAGGTCCTCCTCGCGCACCACGTGCGGGAGCGCGGCGGGCAGCGCGGCGAGGAAGAAGCGGTTGATCCCCAGGACTACCAGCGCGGCGGCGAGGAAGGCGTCGGTGCCCAGCAGCATCAGGCCGGCCATCGCCAGGACGCACGCCGCCCGCGCCAGCGGGGTGTACACCAGGACCTGGCGGCGCCGCCAGCGGTCCAGGAGGACGCCGGTGAAGGGGCCGAGCACCGAGTAGGGCAGCAGCAGGACGGCGAAGGCCACGGCCGCCTTGGCGGCGGTCGTCTGCTGCTCGGGGGCGAAGAAGATGTAGCCGCCGAGCGCGATCTGGACCATGCCGTCGGCGAACTGGGACGTGAGCCGGGTGGCGTAGAGGCGGCGGAAGTCCCGTTCTCGCCAGACGTCACGTATTCCCACGTCAGACACCATACGCCCCGGAAAACACGGAATCCCCAGGCGGCACTCCGCCCGGGGATTCCCGTGTGACGCCGCTCTTTACCGCTCGACGTCGCCGCGGATGAACGCCTCGACGGCCTCACGGGCCTGGTCGTCGTTGTACTGCTCCGGCGGGGACTTCATGAAGTAGGAGCTGGCCGACAGGATCGGGCCGCCGACACCGCGGTCCTTGGCGATCTTGGCGGCGCGGACGGCGTCGATGATCACGCCGGCGGAGTTCGGGGAGTCCCAGACCTCCAGCTTGTACTCCAGGTTCAGCGGGGTGTCGCCGAAGGACTTGCCCTCCAGGCGGACGTAGGCCCACTTGCGGTCGTCCAGCCACGGCACGTGGTCCGACGGGCCGATGTGCACGTCGGCCTTGGCCATCTCGTGCGGGATCTGCGAGGTGACCGACTGGGTCTTGGAGATCTTCTTGGACTGCAGGCGCTTGCGCTCCAGCATGTTCATGAAGTCCATGTTCCCGCCGAAGTTGAGCTGGTACGTGCGCAGCAGCTCCACACCCCGGTCCTCGAACAGCTTGGCCATCACCCGGTGGGTGATCGTCGCGCCGACCTGGGACTTGATGTCGTCGCCGACGATCGGCACACCCGCGTCGGTGAACTTCTTGGCCCACTCGGGGTCGGAGGCGATGAACACCGGCAGGGCGTTCACGAACGCCACCTTGGCGTCGATGCAGGCCTGCGCGTAGAAGCGGTCGGCCTCCTCCGAACCCACGGGCAGGTAGGACACCAGCACGTCCACCTGAGCGTCCTTCAGCGCCTGCACGACGTCCACCGGCTCGGCGTCGGACTCCTCGACCATGTCGAGGTAGTACTCGCCCAGGCCGTCGAAGGTGTGGCCGCGCTGCACGGTCACGCCGGTCGGCGGGACCTCGGCGAACTTGATCGTGTTGTTCTCGCTGGCGTGGATGGCGTGCGCGAGGTCCTGACCGACCTTCTTCGCATCGACGTCGAACGCCGCGACGAACTCCACGTCACCGACGTGGTAGTCGCCGAACTGAACGTGCATCAGCCCGGGAACCCGCTGCTCGGGCGCCGCGTCCTTGTAGAACTCGACACCCTGGACGAGTGAAGAGGCGCAGTTGCCCACTCCAACGATGGCTACGCGCACCGAACCCATCCGGTTGCTCCTTTTCTCTCACCCTGTACGGGGGTCTGATGCGATCCCCAGGCTCATTGGTAGGTACGGAAGCCCCTTAAGAGGGGGCATCCAGGTCATTGCCCTTTGTTGCGTCATGCCGCGGCTCGGACCTCCGGTCCGCCGCCTGCGCGTGCTCCCGGCCGATCAGCTCGTTGAGCCACCGGACTTCGCGCTCCACCGACTCGAGCCCGTGGTTCTGCAGCTCGAGGGTGTAGCTGTCGACCCGCTCCCGGGTCCGGGTGAACGCGGTGCGCACGTGCTCCAGGCGCTCCTCCAGCCGGCTGCGCCGGCCCTCGAGGATCCGCAGGCGCACGTCCGCCCGGGTCTGGCCGAAGAAGGCGAAGTGCACACCGAAGCCCTCGTCCTCCCACGCCGCCGGTCCGGCTTCGGACAGGAGCTTCTGCAGGTGCTCCTTGCCTTCGGCCGTGAGCTTGTAAACGATCTTCGCCCGCTTGCTCTGGAGCGTCCCCGGGGGCGCCTCCTCCTGGTCGTCCTCGGTGATCAGCCCCTGGTTGAGGAGCTGCTTGAGGCAGGGGTAGAGCGTCCCGTAGGAGAACGCCCGGAACATGCCGAGCAGGGTGTTGAGCTGCTTGCGCAGCTCGTACCCGTGCATCGGGGACTCATGGAGCAGCCCGAGTACGGCGAGTTCGAGCACGCCGCTCCTCTTGCCGCTCATGGCACCCTCCGCGGTATCTCCACCAGATGTATCGTCCGAATGTATCGGCTCGATACATCGCCAAGATACGTAGTGCGACACGACTTCGCAAGATGCCCCATTACGGCATCTATGTCGTAACCGTGTGGCTCATCCCACCCTCTGGAGGTTGCTCCCCTCGGTACCATGGCGCCGCTAGACACCTGACGCTGCTGGGGCCACTCGACCCCCCACCCCGCACCGGCAGCGCCGACGTGGGGGTCCCGACCGGGGCCCTCACCCCAGCCGGGAGAGGTCGTGTGAGTAATCCGCCGTACGGGCCGGGCCAAGGAGCCCCCGGCAATGGACCGGAGGATGACTGGTTCAGGCCGGCGCCGCAGGCCCGTGAAGAGATCTACCGCGAGTCGGAGTACGGCAACAGCACGCCGCAGTTCGCCTCCCACGACGCGCCTTACGACGACCACGGACAGAACGGTCACCCAGCGTACGGCAACGGATACGACTCCTACGACCAGGGTGGCGCCTACGGCCCCGGGGGGGAGTCGTACGACCAGAACGGCCAGCCGTACGACCAGAACGGCCAGCCGTACGACGACCTCTACGCCTCGCCCGACGGCCAGGGGTACGCGGCCACCACGGTGAACGGCGCGGTCGGCTACGACGACGACCAGACCCGGCTCGACGGCGCCCCGATCACGGACGACCCCTCCGGGGACGGGAAGAAGCCCTCCAAGAAAGAGGGCTGGAAGAAGTACATCCCCAACTGGAAGATCGTCGCGGGCGTCGTCGTCCTCGGCCTGGTCGCCTCGGGGACCCTGGTGGGCGTCGGCTACGCCACCACGGACACCCCGGACCTGGCCAAGGACGCCAAAGAGGAAGCGACGAACCAAGGCTCGAACGTCTACTGGGCCAACAAGAACGCCAAGCCGATCTTCCGTGTCGGCCAGGCCCGGGAGAACGTCAAACTCGACCAGGTGCCTCTGCACGTGCGGCAGGCAGTGATGGCGGCCGAGCAGCGGCAGTTCGAGACGGAGCCCGGCATTTCGCCGCGTGGTCTGATGCGTGCGGTGTACAACACGGCCACCGGCGGCCAGGTGCAGGGCGGCTCGACGATCACCCAGCAGCTCGCCCGCAACTACCTGAACGACCTGAGCACCGAACGCAGCATCGGCCGCAAGTTCAAGGAGATCTTCGCCGCGCTGAAGATGGAGGACAAGTACTCCAAGGACGTGATCCTCGAGAAGTACCTGAACACCATCCCCTTCGGACGCCAGGCGGACGGCATCCAGGCGGCCTCTCGCGCGTACTTCCACAAGAACGTCGACAAGCTCACCGTCGCCGAGGGCGCGCTGCTGGCGGCGATGATCCAGCAGCCGTACTACTTCTGCACGCGGGTGGGCCCCCAATGCCCGGAGGACTCCGGCAAATACCAGGGATTGCTGTTCCGCTGGGACTACGTACTCAGGGGAATGGTCACCGAGGGCTGGCTGACCCAGGCCGAAAAGGACAAGCTGAAGTTCCCCAAGACTGAGAAGAGCTGGGTGTGGACCTCCAATGAGGACGATCAGACCAGCCACATCCGAGAGCGGATCAACGTCGAGCTGGCGGACATCCCGAACTTCGACGAGGACCTGGTGCACACCGGGGGCTACAAGATCTTCACCAGCCTCGACCGGAACCTGATGAGATACGCCAAGCAGGCGGTCAAGGAGCAGGCGCCCAAACCGGTATCCAAGGAGATGGCGAAGGTGGTCCGCTCCGGTCTCACGGTGGTGAACCCGGAGAACGGAGCGATCGTCGCCTTCTACGGAGGCAACGCCAAGAAAGAGCAGTCGGACGCCGCCCTGGTGGAGCGGCCGCAGATCGGCTCCTCCTTCAAGCCCTATGTACTGGCCACCGCGCTCTCCCAGAACATCAACGTCAAGTCGATGATCGAAGGACGCGGCCTGATCTGCCTGGACAAGGTCTCCGGTGACGTCATTCCCGGTGCGGGATCCCTGGAGCAGTGCGAGGGCCAGCACGCGAACGGCTACTGGATGCGGAGCACGCACAGCGAGGGCCAGGCCATCACGTTGGTCAAGGCGACCGAGCAGTCGATCAACTCCTCGTTCATCCGGCTCGCTTTGAAGCTCGGCCTGCCGAAGGTCGTTGAGATGGCGCAGTCCTTCGGTCTCCCGAAGTCCGCGTTCGAGAACGACATGGACAAGAACGCCAGCCTCGCGCTCGGCACGATCAACGTTTCCGCCATGTACCAGGCGGGGGGTTACGCCACCTTCGCCAACGGCGGCAGGGCCGTCACCCCGCACATCATCACCAAGATCGTCAAAGAGGTGGACGGCAAGGTGGTGGAGGAGGTCAAGCTGCCCTGGGTCAAGCCCGGCAAGCAGATCCTGACCGAGGACCAGGCGGCTCAGGCGACCGTCGCGATGCGGGCGGTGGTCACCCAGGGCACCGGCACCAGGGCTCGGCTCACCAGCCAGCCCGCGGCCGGCAAGACCGGTACGACGGACGAGGGCGCGGCGACCTGGTTCGTCGGTTACACCCCGCAGTACTCGGCCGCCGCGACGGTCTTCCACCAGAACAGCAAGTCGTTGAGTCCCTACATCGGGCGAGACATCTACGGTGGTGACTACGCGGCCGGCATCTGGAAGGCCTTCATGGACAAGGCGCTGGCGGGCAAAGAAGTCGAGGACTTCCCGGCGACCTCGTACTCGGGCCAGACCGAGATATACGACTCGCCGAAGCCCAAGCCGAAGAAGACCGAGAAGGAATGCAACCCGCTCATGCAGTTGGCGGGGCAGTGCGGTAACGAGCACGACCAGCCCCAGCCGCAGAACCCGGCGGACCAGCCCGGCTGCACCGAGGGCAACCTGCTGAACTGCGACCCGAACAAGCCGCCGCCCGGCACCGAGGGCGCACCTCCCGGCTGGTGGTGCATGGTCCACCCCGACTACGGCGCGTGCCAGAACCAGCAGCCCGGAAACCCGGGCCAGCCCGTCGACAACGACGGCGACGGCATCCCGGCGGGCGAGGACCCCAACGACAACGACCCCAACTGGCCGAACCAGCAGCATCCGTAGCGGCGGATCCGTCCGCGATGGTGGCGGGATTTGCCCGTGATCTTCCGCCGACCCATGGTCGACACGGAGCCCCGACCGCCTTATCGGAGCTTGAAGAGGGCCCACACGAACGTTTGGTGTGGGCCCTCCCCCTTCTCTGCCTCCGAAGCGATTACCGAGGCCACAGGACGGACGTGGTAGAACGCCTCAGTATGAAGAGCCTGATCCCTCAGCGCACCGACCGTGCGGCGCTCGGGACCTGGGTGTTCGCTTACCTGGCGGCTGCCTGGTTCTCCATCGTCGTGATCAGGGTGATCCCCCACGCCGGCGACTGGCCGGACTACCTCACCCGATGGAACCAGTGGGACGCCGACCGCTTCTGGTGGCTGGCCACCTACGGCTACGACGGCGGCCCTCCCGGCCGCTACGAGGCGTACAGCTGGCCCGCCTTCTTCCCCGGCTACCCCCTCGCGATCCGCCTCGTCGGCCAGATCGTCACCGACTACCGGGCCGCCGGCCTCCTCATCTCCTTCCTCGCGGGCCCCCTCGCCGCCCTTGCCCTCTCCCGCCTCACCACCCTCACCCCCTCAGCCCTCTTCACCCCTCCCCGCCCCCGGAGATCCCCCCGTCCCCTCCGCACACCTCAGCCCGCGGCCCCGTCCCACTCCACGGCTTCGTCCCCCTACTCGGATTCGCCCCGCTCCGGGAACCCTCTCGACTCCGAGGACGCACCCCGTTCTGCTGAGCCACCCTCGTCCGCAAATTCACCCCATCCTGCAGACCTGTCCCGCTCCGCAGAATCTCTTCGTTCCGAAGACAGAGCCCGCTCGGCGGAATCTCTTCGCTCCGAGGACGGATCCCGCTCCGAAGATGGATCCCGTCTTGGAGATGGATCCCGTTCTGGGGGCTCATTCGGCTCTGAGGACACGCCTGGTTCTGTAGACCCGACCTGCTCCGCAGACTCTTTCCGTTCGGGGGTCGGATCCCGTTCCGGGGGCGCTTCCCTTGCCGAGGGCTCGCCCGGCTCTGAGGACACGCCTCGTCTTGTCGGTTCATCCCACCCCGTCCCGCCTTTCTCTCACCCGCACGTTGTGCCGCCTGGCGAATCCCTTCAGGGTGCTGGGACCGACTTCTCCGACGCCGCTCGCGGTTCTTGGGAACAGGCTTCGCGATCCCAGGAGGTCGCGGCGGAAGCCACCGCTCTTCGGGCTTCGCAACCTGCGGAGTGCTCCCAAGACGCGGAGTGCTCTTTTGCCGTAACGCGCCCTCTGAGCGAGAAGGAGCCGCAGAGCGGAGAACCGTTGGTCGAGACGGCGCTCCTGGCCGAGGCGACCGCCTGGGTGGAGCGGGGGGCCGCAGCGGAAAGAGGCACTCTGATCGGGTCCGAACGCCGGACCGGGGAAGGCGTCCGTGAACGTGCGGCCGAGGTGAACGGTCCGGCACATGCGGCCGAGGCGAATGGTCCGGGAAGAGAAGGACCGAGGACGGCCATGAGTGCGTCCGAGCGGAAAGGGAAGCAGGGGCAGGGTGCCGGGACCGCTGTTCTGGAGCGGTCCGAATCTGAGGCCCGGCCCGGATCGGCGGGCGGAGACGGCGCCGACGGCGAGAACGGTGAGAAGAGCGGGCGGAAAGGGCTGGGACCGGGGTTCTACGCGGTGCTGGCGCTCGTCACCAGCCCATGCGCGGTCTTTCTGTTCGCGGCCTACTCCGAGGCGCTCTTCCTCGCGCTGGCCATCCCCGCCTGGCTGCTGGCGAAGAAGGGCCGCTGGGAACTGGCGGTGCTGTGCGCCGCCGGCGCCTCGATGGTCCGCATCACCGGCCTCTTCCTGGCACTGGGCCTCATCGTGGAGTTCCTCGTCGGCGAGAACGGCCGCAAGGCGCCCGGAGGCTGGCGCAACGCCCCGTACCTGATCACGCCGTTCCTGTCGATCGGCGCCTACATGGGCTACCAGTGGTACCGCACCGGCGACCCCATGGCCTGGCAGCACGCCCAGGAGCAGGGCTGGAACCGCCACACGGTCTGGCCCTGGGAGGCCTTCGAGACCACCTGGTACAACGCCTTCACCATCCAGACCGAGTGGAGCAACTCCTTCCGCGTCGAGATCTTCGCCGCCATCGTCGGAGTCCTCCTCACCCTCTGGCTCCTCTACCGCCGCCAGTGGCCCGAGACCGTCTACATCTCCACCCAGCTCGCCGCGTTCATGACCTCCAGCTTCTACCTCTCCATAGGCCGTGCCACCCTCCTCTGGTTCCCCCTCTGGATCCTGCTGGGCCACCTCATGAGCCGCCACCGCTGGTTCCTCGGCCTCTACCTGGCCCTCTCCCTCCCCCTGGCCGCCGCCTTCGTCGCCTCCTTCACCCAAGGCCAATGGACCGGCTGACCCCCTCCGAAGGCTGATCCCCCTCCAAAGAAGGAAGTCCCTTCAAGAGCAGAGAGCAGAAGGAAGACCCTTCAAGAACGACTGACCAGGAAGCCCCACACCACCATTACCGGTCCCATCCACTGCCGGTTCCACCCGCTTCCTATCCGTTGCCGGTCCCGCCCACTGCCGGTTCCCACCCGCTTCCGGTCCGCCGTCGGTCCCACCCACTGTCGGCTCCTGCTCGTCGTCGGCTCCCATCTGGCCCTACTCGTCCTGGGTCCTACTCGTCCCCATCTGGATCCGTCTCTCGTTGGTTCTCCCACTCCACTTGTCGTTGTCCCGCCTGGACTCCACCCGTCGTCGGCTCCCATCGGGT
>NZ_BAAAHH010000002.1:354825-361696 GCF_039525175.1 Actinocorallia libanotica | reverse complement strand
GGGTCCTGCTCGTCGTCGTCCCACTTGGCCCGCCTGGGCCCGTTTCTCGTTGGTTCCCCCACCCCGCTTGTCGTTGTCCCGCCTGGACTCCACCCGTCGTCGGCTCCCATCGGGTCCTGCTCGTCGTCGTCCCACTTGGCCCGCCTGGGCCCGTTTCTCGTTGGTTCCCCCACCCCGCTTGTCGTTGTCCCATCTGGACTCCACCCGTCGTCGGCTCCCCAACTCCCTACTCGTCGTAGGACCCCGTTCGGTCCCTGCCCGGCGTCGGTTCCCCTGGTCCTACTCGTTGCCACATGGACTTCACCGTCGTCGGTTCCTACTTGGTCTCTACTCGTCGTCCCCTCCTGGGCCCCTCACGGCGTCGGTTCCCATCCGGCTTCTACTTCGCCGTCTGTTCCCGTTGCCCGTTACCCGTTGGCGAGCCTTGTAGGGGCGTTTTGCGGGCGGTTCCTGGGGGCGGAGGCGGAGGAGCGGGTCGGTGGGCGGGCTCCTGTAGGGGGCGATTTGAGGGGCTGTAGCGGGTTGTGGGGGCGTTGTGGGGTGATGCCGGGTGACCGGACAGGGGCTCGTGCCGCTTTCAGCTGTGGGTGACGGCTGAAAGCGGCACGAGGCTGGGGGGGTCTGTGGACGGGGGTGGGGGGGGGTTGGGGTGGAGTAAGCGGAGGGGGAGGCGAAGGGTCCGTATGCGGCGGGTGAGGGTGGACAGGTGGGTGGGGGTGGGGGACCAGCCGGATTCGAGGAGGAGGGTGAGCCAGGCGTGGAGGTAGGGGGCGGGGGTGGTGCGGAAGTCGCGGGTGACGGGGAGGACGCGCCAGCCGTGGGAGGCGAGGCGGGTGCGGCGGAAGGTGTCGTGGGAGCGGTGGGCCCGGCCGGTGTGGTGGGCTTCGCCGTCGTATTCGAGGGCGCAGAGGTAGCGGGCGTGGCCCAGGTCCAGGCGGTAGGGGGTGGGCGGGGCGGGGAGCTGGCAGGTGGGGCGGGGGAAGCCGGTGTCGATGAGAACGCCGCGGACGAGGGACTCGCCGGGGGACTGGGCCGCGGGGTCGGCCATCGCGATGACGGCGCGGGCCTGGGTGGAGCCGGGGCCTGCGGCGCGGCGGGCGCGGGCGAGAAGAGCCGGTAGGGAGGCGCCTCGGGCGAGGGACTGGTCGACCAGGGCGAGGGCTTCGTAGCGGGGCAGGGAGCGGGCGCAGTCGTAGGCGGTGCGCTCCAGGGTGGTGAGACGACGGCCGCCCAGCGACGTGATGTCCTCCGGCAGGAGCCGTAGGAGAGGCGGATCATCGCGGCTGGGGCGAGCGGCGGGCGCTCGCGGCGAGACGGCGGCCGGGGTGGAGCGTGGAGCGTCTGCCTTCGGAACGCCGGAAGCCGAGGCGGCCCGCTGGCCGACGGGCCGGGAGGAAGCGGCACGACGGCCGATGGGTCCGGAGGAGGAGGGGCGGTGATCGATGGGTTCGGAGGAGGAGACCGTTGGCAGGGGGATGAGGGCATCCGAGACCGAGGGCGAACGGGTCGAGCCGGGGAGCAACGGCTCTGCGGGGCCGGGAGCGGGGATGGCCGCCCTGGGAGGGCCCGCGGAAGGAGCGGGGGCGGGAGCCGGAGGCGGGTGGGGGACGGCGAGTTCCAGGGGGACGGTGGCGGGGGTGCGGCGGGGGATCGTCAGGCCCCAGAAGAAGGCGGCGGCGCGGGTGGTGAGGAGGAAGGGGACGCGGAGGCGCTCCAAGAGGCGGAGACGGGCTTCGAAGGGGCCGGTGCCATGGGCGACGAGCGGGCGGTGGTCGTGCGGGGCGGCGGTGAAGAGCTCGGGCTGGGTCATGGCTCCACTGTGCGGTCGCGCCCGAAGCCGTAGAGGGCCGAACTGGATTCTGTGGACAGCCGGTTCGCGGGGGTCGGGGGAATCGGTGCTGCGTGGAGGGGGCGGGCGGGGCGAGCGGAGGGGCGGTTCGGCCGGGTGGACGGGTGTGTGTGGTTTGCGAAGTGTCGTAGGGGGGTGCCAGGGTGGGCGGCTGATCTAGGAAGCCAGTGCCGGGGGTGTCGTGCGCAAGCTGATCGTGTCCGTCGTGGTGGGGGCGGCGGTGCTCGTGGGGACGGGGACGCCGGCGGAGGCGGTGCAGCGGGGGCCGAGGCCGGGGGTCAAGGCCAAGGCGGTGGCGCTCAGCCTGGGCGGCAAGACCCTCTGGAACAAGAACATGGACGCCAAGCGGCCCATCGCCAGCCTGACGAAGGTGATGACGGCGATCGTGGTGCTGCGGCAGGAGGGGAACCTCGACCGCACCCTGACGATCAAGAAGAAGTACACCACCTACGGGGACAAGTGGGGCGCCAGCGAGGCGGGCCTCGTCGTGGGGGACAAGGTCAAGGTCCGTGACCTGCTGTACGGGGCGATGCTGGAGTCGGGGGCGGACGCCACCGCGGCCCTCGCCGACGCCTACGGGCCGGGCTACAAGAACTTCATCGCGAAGATGAACGCCACCGCCAAGCGCCTGAAGCTGAAGAAGACGCACTACGCGAACTTCGACGGGCTGCCCTACCCGTCCCAGACGTCGACGTACTCGACGGCGGCCGAGCAGGTCAAGGTGGCCCGGTACGCGCTGCGCTTCCCCACCATCAGGAAGGCCGCCGCCACCAAGAAGATCACCGTCCGGACGGCGAAGAAGCGCACCTACACGTTCGAGAACACCAACCAGCTGATCGGCAAGTACCCCGGCATCCTCGGCATCAAGACCGGCTACACCAACGGCGCCGGCTACTGCTTCATGTTCGCCGCCAAACGCGGCAAGCGCACCCAGATCGGCGTCATTCTCGGCTCGCCCACCGACAAGAGGCGGTTCTATGACGCCAGGCGCCTGCTCGACTGGGGCTTCGGCGACCAGACCCGTGAGTGGCGGTGACGTCACGTCCCCGGCCCGCCGCGGCTACCATCGGCGGGTTCCCGGTACTCGCGGCCGGGCGCGTCGAACACGGGTGAGGAGCGCATGCACGGGCTGGAAGGGCTGATCGCCGGACGGGTGGCGCCGGGCGCCTACCGCTGGGAGATCCCGCTGGAAGAGCTGTTCCGCACCGCCAGGCGGCCTCAGCAGGTCGGTCTCACCCGCACGCCGGACGGGCGGCTCGCGCTTCCTCTGGCCATGGGCGGCGGCCACGCCGACGTCGAGGCGCCCCCGTGGCTGGCGGACGCCGAGGACGCCGGCTGGGAGGTCTTCGGCCTGGGCGAGTCCCAGGACGAGCAGGGCTTCTTCACCAACGCGGCGGACGTCCTGGAGTTCCCCGAAGAAGCCGACTCCGCCGACTGGGACGCCTTCTACGACCTGCTGACCGACATGGAGTGGCTGCCCGCCGAACGCGGCTACCTGATCGTCTGGCCCGGCTGGCGATCCCTGGCCGAAGCCGCCCCCGAGACGTTCTCCACCGCCCTGGACGTGTTCCGCGACGCCGTCGACGCCTGGGCGGAGAGCGACACGCCCATGTACGTGCTGCTCCCCGGCCCCGACGGCGGATTGCGGGAGCTGCCGCCCGTCCCCGAGGACTGAACGCTCCGCACAGAACGCCCTGGCCGGGACTTCGGCGTCCGCGACCGCCATCGTGTCGGTGCAGAACCCAGGGACGGCATCGGAAGCGGAACGCGGGTAAGGCTCGTCGGTGCCGAGGCGGCGTGTCGGTACGCCTGCCGTTCCGTGCGGGCTCCTGAGGACGGCGAGCGGGCTGGTCTCGACGCGGAGGAGACGGTCGGCCTGCGCGGGACCCGAGCCCCGCGCAGGACGTCGAAGCCTCAGAGGGCCTCGCGCAGGAAGGCGATGTCGTCGGCCTGGCCGTCGCCCGGGGTCTCCAGGACGATGGGGGCGCCGGCGTCACGGCAGACGGCGACGATGAGCTCCGGGTCGATCTGGCCGTGTTTGAGGTTGGCGTGCCGGTCGGCGCCGGAGCCGAAGGCATCGCGGCTGTCGTTGCAGTGCACGAGGTCGATGCGGCCGGTGATCGCCTTGATCCGCGCGACGGCGTCCAGCAGCTCCTCGCCGGCGGCGTGGGCGTGGCAGGTGTCCAGGCAGAAACCGACGTTCTTCTCCATGCCGGCCACGCCGTCCAGGGTCTCCCACAGCTGGGCGATCCTGTCGAACTTGCGGGCCATGGCGTTGCCGCCGCCCGCGGTGTTCTCGATCAGCACCGGGATCGGGCACTCCAGCCGTTCGAAGACCTTGCGCCAGTTGTCGAAGCCGACCTGGGGGTCGTCGCCGTCGCCGACGTGCCCGCCGTGCACGATCAGCCCCTTGGCGCCGATCTCGGCGGCCGCCTGCAGGTGCTGTTCCAGCAGCTTGCGGCTGGGGATCCGCACCTTGTTGTTGGTCGTCGCGACGTTGATCCGGTACGGGGCGTGGACGAAGACCTCGACCTCGGAGGCCTTCACCGCCGCGGCCAGGCCCTCGGGCAGCACCGGCTTCTTCCAGCCCTGCGGGTCGCCGAGGAAGAACTGCACGACGTCGGCCTGCAGCTCCGCGGCGGCGGCGAGGGGATCGTCGTCTCTGACATGGGCTCCGATGCGCATGCGTCAAGGCTAACGGCGAGGGCCGACAACGGTCCTCCCCCGAGGGCGCGCACCGGACGGAGCACCCGGCGGGGCGGGCCGTCCACAGGGGCGGGATTTTGTCGGCGGAGGGGGTTAGAGTCGAACACGACTTCGATACGAGGAGGGTTGATGAACGAGTTCTCCCAGATCGGCGACGCGGAGCTGATCGACGAGCTGTCGACGCTGACGACCCAGACCGCCAAGTTGCGAGCGCGCATGTTCGATCTCATGGCCGAGCTCGACCGGCGGCGGACGAGCGTCGTCTGACGGCGTTCGTACACCGGCGGAGCTGTGGAAGCAGGTCTGACGACCCACGGGTTGTTGGTAGCCTGGTTCGGTCCCGCACTCTGCGCTCAGGGCAATCGCCCCAGAGTCGGAAGCGGGCAGGCAGCTAGCCCTCCTGTCACGGGAACGCCGTGACCGCATCAGTCCAAAGGAGGTAGGGACCTCAATGCGTCGCTACGAAGTTATGGTGATCCTCGACCCGTCGCTCGACGAGCGCGCGATCACGCCGACCGTCGACCAGTTCCTCAACGTGGTCAAGACCGGCGGGGGCACCGTGGAGAAGGTCGACGTCTGGGGCCGCCGGCGCCTGTCGTACGACATCCAGAAGAAGTCCGAGGGCATCTACGCCGTCGTCGACCTCACCGCTGAGCCCGCGCTGGTCAAGGAGCTTGACCGCCAGCTCAACCTGAGCGAGTCGGTGCTGCGTACGAAGGTCCTGCGTCCCGAGGTCCACTGAGACCTCGCTGTGAGCCCCACACCGGAGTCGGGAGCGTAACCCCATGGCAGCAGGCGACACCACGATCACACTGGTCGGCAACCTCGTCGAGGACCCCAACCTGCGGTTCACCGCGTCCGGACAGGCCGTCGCGTCCTTCCGCGTCGCGTCCACCCCGCGGTTCCTCGACAAGCAGACCAACGAATGGAAGGACGGCGAGAGCCTCTTCCTCACCGTCAACGTCTGGCGGCAGGCCGCGGAGAACTGCGCGGAAAGCCTCCAGCGGGGCATGCGGGTGATCGTGCAGGGTCGCCTCAAGCAGCGCTCCTACGAGACCAAAGAGGGCGAGAAGCGCACCGTCTACGAGATCGAGGCGGACGAGGTCGGCCCGTCCCTGAAGAACGCCTCCGCCAAGGTGACCAAGACCTCCCGTCAGGGCGGTGGCGGTTACGGCGGCGGTGGCGGCTACCAGGGCGGTGGCGGCGGCGGTTACCAGGGTGGCGGCGGTGGCGGCGGTTACCAGGGCGGCGGAGGCTACTCCGGCGGCCCGGCGACCCCGCCCCAGGACGACCCCTGGGCGACCAGCGCTCCCGCCGGTGGCGGCTTCTCCGACGAACCGCCGTTCTGATCAAGCCCGTCGCTGTGGCAGCGGGGTGACACCTTGCTGCCATACCGGGATGGCGGGAGTCGTGAGCGCCTGGTTCGCCGGGTGACTCGGGTGCGGCTTCCGCTGGGCTGCGGGTGAGTAGCCTGTAGTCCGCCTGGTATCGGTTCTCTGGAGAAATCTGGGGGGCTGTGCCAGGGAAATACTGAAAGACGTCCATTCCTGCTTTGGCAGGGCTCTGAGTTCGAGGAGCACCACGATGGCCAAGCCACCGCCCCGCAAGCCCAAGAAGAAGGTCTGCCTGTTCTGCCAGGAGAAGATCTCTTACGTCGACTACAAGGACACGCCGCTGCTGCGGAAGTTCATCTCCGACCGGGGCAAGATCCGTGCGCGCCGGGTGACCGGCAACTGCACGCAGCACCAGCGCGACGTCGCCACCGCGATCAAGAACGCGCGTGAGATGGCGCTGCTCCCGTACACCTCGACCGCTCGCTAAGGAAGGGGATTGAGATGAAGCTGATCCTCACGCAGCAGGTTGCCGGTCTCGGTGCTCCGGGCGACGTCGTCGAGGTCAAGGACGGCTACGGCCGTAACTACCTCGTGCCGCGCGGCTTCGCCATCCAGTGGAGCAAGGGCGCCGAGAAGCAGATCGCCGTGATCAAGAAGGCGCGTGCCGCCCGCGAGATCGCGACCCTGGACCAGGCCAAGGAAGTCGCCGACTCCCTCAAGGGCCTCAAGGTCGTCGTCAAGGCCCAGTCCGGCAAGAGCGGCCGCCTCTTCGGCGCCGTGACCGCCGGCGACATCGCCGAGGCCGTCAAGACCGCCGGCGGTCCCGACCTCGACAAGCGCCGCATCGAGATCACCAACCCGATCAAGACGACCGGTGCGCACCAGGTCACCGTCCGCCTCCACCCGGAGGTCAGCGGCACGGTCAGCCTGAACGTCGCCTGACCCGACGCAGATCGACAGAAAGGACCGGGGCATCGGGGCC